>NZ_JBSFGJ010000534.1:0-5864 GCF_053596515.1 Nonomuraea sp. NPDC001684 | reverse complement strand
ACGGCTCCCCCGTCGACGCCCGCGGCCGCACCCACGAGTGGACGGTCGAGGCCCTGTGGCGGCTCCTGGTCGACTTCTTCCCCGCGGCCCGCTCCTCCTCGGTCGCGCACGCCTGGTCGGGCGTGCTGGGCGTGCCGCGCGACTGGTGCTCGACCGTGCACGTGGACCGCGCGACCGGCCTGGGCTGGGCCGGCGGCTACACCGGGCACGGCGTGACCACGACGAACCTCGCCGGGCGCACCCTGCGTGATCTCATACTCGGGGAGGAGACGGAGCTGACGTCCCTGCCGTGGGTGGGGCGCAAGGTGCGCTCCTGGGAGCCCGAGCCGCTGCGCTGGATGGGGGTGCACGCGATGTACCGCCTGTACCGGGTGGCCGATCACCGGGAGCGTTCCATGCCCCGCACCTCGGCCCTGGCCCGCTTCGCCGACCTGATCACCGGCCACTGACCCCGCACTGAGAACCGCACTGAGAAAGGGAGAACCTCCTTGAACATCCTCTTCCGTGGTGGCAGCGCCTTCATCGGCGGCGCCGTGCGGCGCGACGCCGTGCTGGTGCGGGACGGGGTGATCGCCGCCGTCGGCCCGGAGGGCGAGCTGTCCCGCAGCGCCCCCGGCCATGACACCGTCGACCTGGACGGCGGCCTGCTCACCCCGGGCTTCATCGACGCGCACATGCACCCGGTACAAGCCGGACTCGAAAGAGCGAAGTGCGACTTGTCAGAGATCTTCGGCCTAGACACCTACATAGCCAAGATCTCCGACTACGCCACGAAAAATCCAGAAAAAGAGTGGATCGACGGCGGAGGCTGGGACATGTCAGCCTTCCCCAACGGCCTCCCCCACCGCTCCCAGCTCGACTTCCTCGACCGGCCCGCCTACCTGATCCAGCGTGACCACCACGCCGCCTGGGTCAACTCCCGCGCCCTCGACCTGGCCGGCATCACCCGGGACACCCCCGACCCCGCCGACGGCAGGATCGAGCGCGACGCCGACGGCACCCCGTCGGGCGTCCTGCACGAGGGCGCGATGGACCTCGTCGGCCTGCTGGCCCCCCGGCCCACCGCCGAGGACCAGGCCAGGGCCCTGGCCGAGGCCGAACAGCACCTGTTCTCGCTGGGCGTCACCGGCTGGCAGGACGCCATCGTCGGCTCGTACGCCGGCTCTGACGACCAGCTTCCCACCTACCTCGACGCCGCCCGCGCGGGCCGGCTGCGCGCCCGCGTGGTGGGCGCGCTGTGGTGGGACAGGACGCGCGGCGAGGACCAGATCGAGGACCTGGTCCGCAGGCGGGCCGCCGCCGAGGGGCTGGACCGGTTCGCCGCCACCTCGGTCAAGATCATGCAGGACGGCATCACGGAGAACTTCACCGCCGCGACGCTGGAGCCGTACTGCCGGTGCGGCGGCACGGGCCTGTCCTACGTCGATCCCGGCAAGCTCAAGCGGTACGTCGCCGAGCTGGACCGGCTGGGCTTCCAGGTGCACTTCCACGCCATCGGCGAACGCGCCGTGCGCGAGGCCCTGGACAGCTTCGAGGGCACCGACCCGGCCAACCGCCACCACATCGCCCACCTGCAGATCATCGAGCCCTCCGACGTGCCGCGCTTCGCCGCGCTGGGCGTCACGGCCAACCTGCAGCCCCTGTGGGCCACCCACCACGCCCAGATGGACGAGCTGACGCTGCCGTTCCTGGGTGAGCCGCGCTCGTCGTGGCAGTACCCCTTCAAGGATCTCCAGGCGCACGGCACCCGGTTCTGCGCGGGCAGCGACTGGCCGGTCTCGGACGCCGACCCGATCCAGGGCATGCACGTGGCGGTGAACCGTACCGAACCGGGCGGATCGGTGCACGCGGGCTACCCGACGGCGCAGACGCCGTTCCTGCCCGGCCAGCGCCTCGACCTGGCCACGGCGTTGAGCGCGTACACCGAGGGGTCGGCCTGGATCAACCGTTCGCCGGCGGGCGTGATCGCGCCCGGCCGCCCGGCCGACCTGGTGGTGCTCGACCGCGACCCCTTCGAGCTGCCCCCGGCCGACATCTGGACGACGCGGGTGCGCATGACGTTCGTCGACGGCGTGGCGGTGCACGGCCGGTGACGCGCGAAGGGCCCCGGTGACCAGCACCAGGGCCCTTCCGCCGGCTCGCCTACCAGGGGGACTTGTTGTTGCGCAGGCGCTCCAGTGCCTCCTCGAGGATCGCCTTGCCGTCCTTGTCGCTCCGGCGCTCCTTCACGTAGGCCAGGTGCGTCTTGTACGGCTCGTTCTTGGGCGGGGCAGGCGGGGCCTCCTCGTCCTGTCCGGCTGGGAGGCCGCAACGTGGGCAATCCCACATCTCGGGGACCGCCGCGTCGCTGGCGAAACTGGGGCGCGTCTCGTGCATGTTGGCGCACCAGAACGAGACCCGCACTCTCGGAGCTGCCTCGCCGCGCTCGGCCTCCCCCATAGGGCCGGCGCCGACTCGGCTGCCACGGATCGCGTTGCCACTACCCACGGATGAACTCCTCGCTCGATCGCCCCGCGTCGTGACACGGGGGGAGAATCACTGTCACGCGTTAATCAGTTGTCTCAAGGCCGCATGAGCAGGCCGAGAGCGATGATGCAGACGAACCAGACGGTGCCCGTGATGACGGTCAGCCGGTCGAGGTTGCGCTCCACCACCGAGGAACCACCGAAGTTCGACGAGAAACCGCCGCCGAACATGTCAGACAGGCCGCCACCCTTGCCCTTGTGGAGCAGGACGAGCAGGATCATGAGACCGCTCGCCAGGATGAGGGCGATGGAGATTCCGATTTCCACGGTATGCCTGTTCCTTCAGTGCTCTGTTACGCGTGACGATTCAAACTTGCCTCTTGAGGGTACGGCCTGGTGTCAAGTCGCACCCTCAGAACGACTCAGTTAGCCAGGCAATTCGGAGAATCGGCAGATCTTGGCGAACTCCCCGGCATCGATGCTGGCACCGCCCACAAGCGCGCCGTCGACATCGGGTTGAGCCATGATCCCCACGATATTGCCGGACTTGACCGAGCCACCGTAAAGGATACGGACCGCAGAGGCCACTTCGGGGTCGTAGAGCTCCGCGAGTCTCACCCGCAACGCTCCGCAGACCTCCTGGGCGTCCTCCGGGGTGGCCACCTCGCCCGTGCCGATCGCCCACACGGGCTCGTAGGCCACCACTATCGATTTTGCCTGCTCGGCGCTGATTTTGCGCAGGGCGCCGTCGAGTTGACCGAGACTGTGCGCGATGTGGCCGCCCTCTTGGCGCACCGCCAGCCCCTCGCCGACGCACAGGATGGGCGTGAGCGAGTGCCGGTAGGCCGCCTGCACCTTGGCGTTGACGAGGTCGTCGTCCTCGCCGTGGTACTGGCGGCGCTCGGAGTGGCCGATGACCACGTACGTGCAGCCGAGCTTGGCCAGCATGACGCCCGACACCTCGCCGGTGTAGGCGCCGCCGTCGTACTGGGACAGGTCCTGGGCCCCGTAGACGATGCGCAGCTTGTCGCCGTCGACCAGCGTCTGGACGCTGCGCAGGTCGGTGAAGGGCGGCAGGACGGCCACCTCGGCCTTGTCGAAGTCCTTGTCGCTGAGCGCGAACGCCAGCTTCTGGACCAGGGCGATGGCCTCAAGGTGATTGAGGTTCATCTTCCAGTTGCCGGCGATGAGCGGCTTGCGCTGCTGGGCCACCTCAGTCCTCCAGAGCCGCGAGTCCGGGAAGGGTCTTGCCCTCAAGGTATTCCAGGCTGGCCCCGCCGCCGGTGGAGATGTGCGAGAAACCGTCCTCGGGCAGGCCCAGCCTGCGCACGGCCGCCGCGGAGTCGCCGCCGCCGACCACCGTGAAGGCGTCGGAGCCGATGAGCGCCTCGGCCACCGCCCTGGTGCCGCCGGAGAACGCGTCGAACTCGAACACGCCCATGGGGCCGTTCCAGAAGACGGTCTTGGCGTCGGCCAGCTTGCTCGCGAACAGCTCGCGCGTCCTGGGGCCGATGTCGAGCCCCTCGCGGTCGGCCGGGATCGCGGTGGCCTCGACCACCTCGTGCTCGGCGTCGGCCGCGAAGGTGACGGCCGCCACCACGTCGACCGGCAGCACGAGGTCGACGCCCCGCTTGCCGGCCTCGGCGAGGAAGCCGCGCACCTGGTCGAGCTGGTCCTCCTGGAGCAGCGACCGGCCCACCTCGTGGCCCTGGGCCTTGAGGAAGGTGTAGGCCATGCCGCCGCCGATCAGCAGCCGGTCGACCTTGGTGAGCAGGTTGGCGATGACGCCCAGCTTGTCGGAGACCTTGGCCCCGCCCAGGACGACCACGTAGGGACGCTCGGTGTCCTCGGTCAGCCGGCGCAGCACCTCGACCTCGGCCACGACCAGCCCGCCGGCCGCGTGCGGCAGCAGCTTGGGCACGTCGTAGACACTGGCGTGCTTGCGGTGCACCGCGCCGAAGCCGTCGCCGACGTAGAGCTCGGCCAGGCCGGCCAGCTTCTCGGCGAACGCGCCGCGGACGGCGTCGTCCTTGGACTCCTCGCCCGGCTCGTAGCGCAGGTTCTCCAGCAGGGCGACCTGGCCCTCCTGGAGGGCCTCGACCGTCTGCCGCGCGCTGTCGCCGACCACGTCGGTGGCGAAGGCGACGTCCTGGCCGAGCAGCTCGCCCAGGCGGGCGGCCACCGGCCCGAGCGAGTACTCGGGATTGACCTTGCCCTTGGGCCTGCCCAGATGGGCGCAGACGACGACCTTGGCGCCGCGCCCGGCCAGCGCCTGGATCGTCGGCACCGACGCGCGGATGCGGCCGTCGTCGGTGATCTTCTCCCCGTCGAGCGGGACGTTGAGGTCGGCGCGCACGAGCACGCGCCGCCCCTTGACGTCGAGATCGTCGAGCGTGCGCATGCTCATGCTCCTGTTCCCGCAGCGGCCTCGGTCACGCTCACAGGTCGCGGCCGACCAGCTCGATCAGGTCGGCGAGGCGGTTGGAGTAGCCCCACTCGTTGTCGTACCAGCCGACGACCTTGACCTGGTTGCCGATGACCTTGGTGAGGCCGGCGTCGAAGATGCAGGAGTGGGGGTCGGTGACGATGTCGGAGGAGACGATCTCGTCCTCGGTGTAGCTGAGGATGCCCTTGAGCGGGCCCTCGGCGGCGGCCTTGACCGCGGCGTTGACCTCCTCGGCGGTGACCTCGCGGCTGACGTCGACGGTGAGGTCGGTGGCCGAGCCGGTGGGGATCGGCACGCGCATGGCGAAGCCGTCGAGCTTGCCCTTGAGCTCGGGCAGCACCAGGCCGATGGCCTTGGCGGCGCCGGTGGAGGTGGGCACCACGTTGAGGGCGGCGGCGCGGGCGCGGCGCAGGTCCTTGTGCGGGCCGTCCTGCAGGTTCTGGTCCTGCGTGTAGGCGTGGATGGTGGTCATCAGCCCCTTCTCGATGGTGAAGGTGTCGTGGATGACCTTGGCCATCGGGGCCAGGCAGTTGGTGGTGCAGGACGCGTTGGAGATGATCGTGTGGCTGGCCGGGTCGTAGACGCCCTCGTTGACGCCCATCACGATGGTGACGTCCTCGTTCTTGGCCGGCGCGGAGATGATGACCTTCTTGGCGCCGTTGTCGGCGTGCACCTTGGCCTTGGAGGCGTCGGTGAACAGGCCGGTGGACTCCACCACGACGTCGACGCCGAGGTCGCCCCAGGGCAGCTTGGCCGGGTCGCGCTCCGCGAACGCCTTGATCGCCTTGCCGTCGACGGTGATCTCGTCGCTGGAGGCCTTCACCTCGTACGGCAGACGGCCCAGGATGCTGTCGTACTTCAGCAGGTGGGCGAGCGTCGCGTTGTCGGTCAGGTCGTTGACCGCGACGATCTCGATGTCCTTGCCGCTGGCGGCGACCGCGCGCCAGAAGTTG
>NZ_JBSFGJ010000533.1:0-5892 GCF_053596515.1 Nonomuraea sp. NPDC001684 | reverse complement strand
CCGGCCAGGGGCGCCTCCGGACCGGCGGACCCCGCGTGCATGTCCCGGCCGGGAGCGGCCGGGTCTTCCTGGGACGTCATGTGGCTCCTCGTCACAAGTGTTCCGTTTACGGAACAGTAGCGTGTCCGCAGCCGTCCAGGATGGCGCGGACCAGGGACTGGACGGCGTCCCTGTCCACGTTCGGCGCGGTGACCAGCCTGAACAGGGCGCCCTCGTAGAGCGCGATGAGCGTGGGGATCCGCTCGCGGGGGACGGGGTGGCCGAGTTTGTCGTGCTGCCCGGCGGTGATCCGCGCCGCCATGCCCGACAGGCCCGCGAGGGCGGCGGCGAGCGCCGGACGGCGCACGGCCTCCAGCTGGAGCTCGAAGATCGCCAGATAGCGGTCACGCAGCGTGGTCGCCGCCGTGAGCAGCGACTCGGTCAGCAGGTCGGCCAGTGTCGCGGGCTGCCTGGCGGCCAGGTCGGTGGCCCGGCCGGTGTCGGCGAGGTGCAGCTCGACGACGCGCCCCGCGGCGGCCACCAGCAGCGTCTCCCGGTCGCGGAAGTAGTTGGAGGCGGTCCCCGGCGGAAGGTCCGCCTCCTTCTCCACCGCGCGGTGGGTCAGCCCGTGCACGCCCGACGACGCCAGCAGCGTGATGGCGGCATCGGTCAGGGCGCGGCGACGGGCCGGATTGGTGGGCGGCATACGGCCATGCTAAACCAACAGACGTACTAGTACGATCGTAGTGAATGGGGAGAACTTGTGAAGATCGTGGTGGTCGGCGCCGGGCTCGGAGGAGTGGCGGCCGCGGTGGGGCTGCACCGCCGAGGGCACGAGGTGACGCTCGTCGAGCGCGGCGCCGAGCTCAGGGAGGCGGGAACCGGGATCGTGGTCATGCCGAACGGGCTGCGGGCGCTGGACGCGCTCGGGCTGGGCGAGGAGGTTCGCGAACACGTCGTGCACGAAGGCCGCGGGGGGCTGCGCGACCGGCGCGGACGGCCACTGCTGATCACCGACATGGACCGGGTGCGGGAGCAGATCGGGATACCCGTCATCATCGACCGGGCGCGGCTGCACCGCGCACTGCGCGCCCCGCTGCCCGCCGAGCTGGTGCGCACCTCCACCTCGGTCGAACGCCTGGAGCCCGACTCCGCCGGGGTGACCGTGATCGCCGGCGGTGGGCCCGTCGCCAGAGCGGACGCCGTGATCGCCGCCGACGGCATCGGCAGCAGGCTGCGCGCCCAGCTCTTCCCCGGCCACCCCGGACTGCGGCGGACCGGCCGGCTGGATCTGCGCGGCATGCTGCCCCGTCCGCCCGGACTGCCCGCGGACCTGCTCACCAGCCAGCTGGTCGACCGCCGCAACGGGGCGATGTTCGGCCTGTATCCCGTCGGCGCGGACCTGCTCTACTGGTTCACCGACTCCGCCCTGCACGGCGAGCCGCCGGACGCGGCGGAGGCACGCCGGCAGATGTCGTCCCTGATGGCCGACTGGCATCCCCTCGTCGCCACACTGATCGAGGCCACCCCGCCCGCCGACATCCACGTCGACCCGATCACCCACCTGGCCGCGCCCCTGCCCTCGTACGCGGTCGGCAGGATCGCGCTCCTCGGCGACGCCGCGCACGCCATGCCCCCCGACCTCGGCCAGGGTTCCAGCCAGGCCTTCGAGGACGCCGCCGCGCTGACCCGCCACCTGACCGGCGCCGAGCCGGCGGATGCCGCCCGGCGGCTGCTGCGCTACGACGCCGAGCGCAGGCCCAGCGCCAACCGCATGATGCGGGCGGCGTCCCGGCAGTCGTGGCTGACCACCCGGACCGGCCTCGCCGCGGTGCTGCGCGACGCCCTGCTGCGCGCGGTGCCGTCCGCTCTGGCCACCCGGCAGCTCGCCGCTCTCTGGCGCGTCCAGAGCGGCGCCGCCTCGCCGTCGTAACCGGCTCCCGGCCCCACGCCGGCCACTTTGGGGCCGGGGCCGCGTTCGTGGACGTGCAGAAGGCCGCTTCTCGCGCGCTGCGCGAGAAGCGGCCGCCGGGCTTGGTGCTAGCTGCGGAAACGGCCCTCCCGGGAGTAGAGGCAGGTGAAGCAGGCCGGGTCGGCGTTCCAGCCGTCGTCGTAGGAGACCGTGCGGTGCCGCTTGATCTTGCCCTTCTTCGTCACGGCCTGGGCGTACCCCGGCGGCACGATGCCCTCGAAATGCTTCACGAAGTTGCCTAGGGCGTTCCGGTAGTAGACCCGGTGCCGGGCCCAGAGGTTGGTCGTCGAGCCGGGCGGGGTGCAGTTGGCGACGTAGCTCTCGGCGATCTTCTGCTTGAAGCCGCCGAAGTCGAACGTGCTGTACGACTTGGCCGGCAGGCCGGGCACGCCGTCGTCGTGCCAGAGCGTCCAGCCGAAGATCGACCAGGTGCAGCTCGCCGGGCCGGAGCGGACCGCGCTCGCCGGGGCGGTCAGGCCGCCAGCCGTGACCGGCTCGCTGGTGATTCTGCGCCGCTGCAGTTCGGCGGGCGGGTCGGCGCCGTGGTCCTCGACGAGACGCCGGGGGACCGCGACGTCGGGCGGGGTGACCTCCAGATAGGTCTCCAGGAGGGTGTCCTCGTCGTCAAGGACGATGAGGGGGGCGCGTCCGATCATTCCGGTCTGGACCATCCCTACCTCGTCGGACGGGACGCTGTCGGTGAAGGTCACCGACAGCCCGGTCGTGTAGTCGAGCTGAGCCAGGACGATCTCGCGGTCGGACTCCTCGGCGGCAGGGGCCGCGGCCTTGGCCGTGGCCGTGGCAGGGGAGGGCGCGAGGAGCATGGCGGCGGCGACGGCCGCCAGGAACGGGCTGAATCTCATGCGGGCCACGCTAGGAAACGATCTTTCAGTTGCCTTAAAGGCGAGCTCAACGCATGGTCATTCCGACCTACGTGCCCCCCTGTCACCTGCCCGCACCGGGGCGCGCAGGGCCGGGCGCTCACGTCCTCCGCCCCCCGATCCACTCCGGCAGCTCCGCAGACTGCCGCCGGCGCGAGGGCTCGCAAGGCGTCCGCGAGCCGTTCCAGGGACGTCGGCCGTACCGGCTGCGAGAAACGTCCTGAAATCGACGGACGGAATGTCTCTATTGCCCGATTCCCTGAGCGCGGCAATATTGCCAATTCGTGCTATGTCCGCATTTTTGCGGCTCAGTCGCCGGCCCCGGTCAGCGAGCGCCGGCCCCCCGCTGATCCACCGCGACGTCCTGCGGCGTCATACCGTCGCCATGGCCCGGCAAAGATCTTCATCGCTACCTGAACGGCGAACCGGGACAAATGGCAGAGCTTCGCGACACCCGAAAATTCGCAATCTTTGTGGGACGCCATCCCGTCCACACGGCCGTACCCGTGAACGCTCCAAGTAAGTTGGTCGCTGCCCGCGAATCGGGGCGATTATCGGAATGGAGGCCAAAGATGAGCGAATTTTCGCGATAAGTAAGACAGCCATATCCACCCCCTGTTCGTGGATATCACGCTCTGAATTGATCGCCGTTGTTTTCCGCAGTGGAGCAGATATGGTCACACCCCTTCGGGAAGAGGAACCCTTCCCGCACTCCCCGTCCAAGGGCATGCTGCTGTCGCAGCGAGGCGCCCCCCGCCACGCCCCCGGCCGGCGGCGTCCGGTGACATGCTGGACCATCTGCTCCTTCGCCGACGCGAGCGTCGACGCCGCCGCGCTGGCCGCGCCCGTGCTCGACGCCGGGTACGGCGCGCTGCTCGCCGGCCTGGCGGCGGGGCTGCTCGTCCTGCTGAACCTGGCGGGCGGCACGTACCGGATCCGGCTGTCGCCGTCCGTGATGGACGGGTGGATGTGGCGCGGCGGATGCGCCACCGCCATCACCGGCGCGCTGACCGTCGCCGCCCTCGACCATCAGACGACGCTGGCCGTCTGGACGGGCGAGTCGGCCCGGATCGTCGCCGTCTACCTCGGGCTGACGCTGGTGGGGCGGGGGCTGGTCTGCGCGGTGCTGCGCCAGGCCCGCCGCCGCGGCGCATGCGTGCCCACGCTGGTCGTCGGGTCCGGTGCGCACGCCAGGAACCTCGCGCTGACCCTGGTGCGGCACACCGAGTACGGCCTGCTGCCCGTCGGCGGCGCCTGCGACGTGCTGGGCCAGGCCCCGTACGAGCCGATCGTGGACGATCCGGAGACCCTGCTCGCCATGGCCCGCCGGCACCGCGCCCGCGTGGTGGTCCTGGCCCCGCCGCCGGGCGGCGAGGAGCAGACCCACCGGCTCGCGCAACAGGCCCGGCAGGCGGGGTACCCGGTGTACCTGGCGCCGCAACCCGGCGGCGTGCTGGTCGACTTCGTCCCCGACGGCGAGCACGTCCGGGGGTTCCCGATGCTGCGCATGCGGCCGTTGCCGCAGCGGCGCGCGTCCTGGCCGCTCAAGCGCGCCCTGGACGTCGTGCTGGCGACGGCCGGGCTGGTCGTCAGCGCTCCGGTGCTGGCCGCCTGCATGCTGCTGCTGCGCGGGCAAGGAGGGCCCGGCGTGCTGTTCCGCCAGGTCCGGGTGGGGATGGCCGGGACGCCCATCGAGATCATCAAGCTCCGCACGTTCGCCCCGCTGCGCGCCGGCGAGTCCGACACCCGCTGGAGCATCGACGACGACCCCCGCCTGACCCGCGCGGCCCGGCTGCTGCGCTCCTGCTCCGTGGACGAGCTGCCGCAGCTGTGGAACGTGCTGCGCGGCGACATGAGCCTGGTCGGCCCCCGGCCCGAGCGGCCGCACTTCGTGGAGCTGTTCTCCCGCGGCGACCACCACTACGGGCGCCGCCACCGGTTGCCCGTCGGCCTCACCGGCTGGGCCCAGACGCACGGCCTGCGCGGCGACACCTCGATCGAGGACCGGGCGCGGCTGGACAACCACTACATCGACACCTGGTCCCTGCGCCGCGACATCAAGATCTTGATCCGGACGGTCGGTTGCCTGCTGTGGCCGGGACGATCGTGATCAGGGCGTACCTGCCGTCCCTGTGCCGCCTGCCGGGCCGTCCCAGCGTGTGGGCCGCGCTGACCGTGATCGCCGTGTGCGTGCCCGCCGGACCGCAGGCCGCCGACGTCGTCCAGCCGCGGGTCGCCGACCTGATGTCGCTGGGGTTGCTGGCGTCCGTCGCGGTGAGCCTGGCGCGCGGCGGCGCGCGTCCGGGCCGGTGGGCCCTGCTCGCCGCGCCCGCGGCGCTCGCGGCGACGGCGGCCGCCCTCGCGGCGCCCGACTTCCTGCTGGCGTTGCCCGGCCTGGCCCGGTTCCTCCAGGTGTTCGTCCTGGTCCCCGTCGCGGTGACGGTGGCGGTGCGGCAGCGGTCCGACCTGCTGCTGGTGGGCGGAGCCGTCGCGGCCGTGGCGATCGTCCAGGCCGGGCTCGGCTGCTGGCAGGCGCTCACGGGCAGCGGCGCCTCCTACGCGGGCCTGCCGATCCGCGCGGTCGGCACCTTCGGCGCCGGCGAGGTCATGGCGCTGGCCAGCGTGGTCAGCTTCGGGCTGATCATCGCCCTGGCGGTCGCGCTCACCGGCGGACCGGCCCGGCGCGCCGCCGCCCTGGTCGCGGCGGCGGCGCTGTGCCCCCCGCTGGTCATGTCGCTCAGCCGCGGCACCTGGCTCGCGGTGGCCTGCGCCGTCGCGGTGATGCTCGTGCTGCGCGGCGCGCGGCTGGCCGCGCGGGCCGCCGTGGCCGCCGTGGCCGCCGCCGTGCTCCTGACGCTCCTGGTCGGGCCCGGCGGCGGGGTCATCGCCGAGCGCGTCGCCTCCATCACCTCCTCGGTGGACCAGCCCGACCGGTCGGTGGCCGACCGGTACCAGCTCTGGCAGGCGGCGGCAGGATGGGCATCGAGGCGCTCTGCGCCGGTGACCTGGCCAGGCGGATGTGGTTCACGTACCGGATCGGGGGCGGCGACGAGGAGGTGG
>NZ_JBSFGJ010000532.1:0-5899 GCF_053596515.1 Nonomuraea sp. NPDC001684 | reverse complement strand
GCCCAGGAAGCCAAACACTCCTGGCTGCAACGCACCCTGGGCATCTGACCCCACCCGCCAGCCCCCTCCACACCGCGAGGGGGCGGGGGGCCGGGAGGCGCGGGCATCTCCCCCTGCCCCAACCCCACACGACGCCCGGGGAGCGATGAACCGGAGGGCCTTGGGCACCTCCCCCTCCCCCCACCACCCCGGACGCCTTCCGCGCGACGCGGGGACGGTGTGCGGGGTCAGGGGGTGAGGGTGCGGCGGAGCCAGGAGAGGCGGGTGGCGAGGGCGGCGCGGGTGATCTCGTGGTCCGGCGCGAAGATGTCGAACCCGTGGAAGGCGCCGTTCCAGATGTGCAGCTCGGCCTGCCCGCCGGCCGCCCAGATCCGCGTGGCGTACGCGACGTCCTCGTCACGGAACAGCTCGGCGGCCCCCGCCTCGACGAACGCGGGCGGCAGCCCCGACAGGTCGGTCGCCCGCGCCGGGGCCGCGTGACAGGGGACGTCGGCGTCCGGGTCGCCGGCCCGCTCGCCGAGCAGTGCCCGCCAGCCCAGCAGGTTCAGGGCGCGCGGCCAGGTGCCGCGGTCGTCGTACTGGTGGCTGGAGACGGTGGTGTTGCGGTCGTCCAGCATCGGGCACAGCAGGAGCTGGCCGGCCAGGCGCGGGCCGCCGCGGTCGCGGGCCAGCAGGGCGACCCCGGCCGCCAGGCCGCCGCCGGCGCTGCCGCCCATGACCACCACCCGCCCGGGATCCACGCCGAGCTCGGCGGCGTGCCGCGACATCCAGGCCAGCCCGGCGTAGCAGTCCTCGACCGGCGCCGGGTGGGGGTGCTCGGGGGCCAGGCGGTACTCGACGTTGACGGCGACGACGCCCAGCTCCTCGACGAGCGCGACCAGGCGCGGCGTGTCCATGGCCCGATGGCCGGTGATCATGCCGCCGCCGTGGATGTTGTACAGCCCGGGGACCGGGGCCCGCAGGCGGCGCGGGCGCAGCACCGTGACCTCCAGGTCCGGCGCGCCGGCCGGGCCGGGGACGAGCAGCTCCTCGGCGTCGATCCCGCGGTCGCCGATCACCTCGGCGACCGGCGGCATGGGCATGGCCGCCCCGGCGGCGCGCATCAGCGGGATGGTCTCCAGGGTGGGGGCGGGGCCGTCCGGCCGGGGCATGCCGTCCAGGACCACGGCCAGCGCCGGGTCGAAGGGCACGGGGACGGGGGGCACGGGAGTCGGAGGCACGGGGGTGGGGGGCATGGTTCTCCTGGTCACTGCGGTTCTGCGAAGGCGAGCGCCCGTGCCGGGTTCTCGACCATGATCATGTGGATGGCCTCGGGGCTGACGCCGAGGCGGCGCAGGGCGGGCAGGAAGTGCCGCGGGATGTAGTCGTAGCCCTTGCCGCCGTACCGCTTGAGCTGGATCTTCTGGCACACGTCGTGGCCGAGCACGATCTGGCCCGCGTACCCGCGCTCGACCAGGTCGGCGATGCCGCGCAGCACCTTGTGGTCGCTGCCCAGGACCAGGTGCCCCCACGGGCTGCCCGGCGCGGCCAGGAAGTCGAACTCGACGAAGACGCCGCGGGCCAGCAGCCGCTCGGCGAACTCCGGGCCGGACAGGACGTCCATGCAGTGGCCCAGGACGACGTTGCCGGGGGCGACGCCCTCCTCCTGGAGGATGTCGAGCACCCGGAACTTCTCCTCGCCGACGCCGCCGACGTGGAAGGTGACCGGCGCGCCGGTGACGCGGGCGGCCCGTCCGGCGGCCCGCACGCTCTTGAGCTCGCCGCCGGTCAGCGGCACCGACTCCGCGCCGACCTCGCCGATGACGCCCGCGCGCACGCCGGTGCCGTCGGCCCCGAGCACGACGTCGCGCACGATGACGTCGGCCAGCTCGTCCACGGTGCGCTCGTCCATGTCGGCCGGATGGAACGCCGGGGTGTACCAGCCGCCGCCCATGACGATGTGCATCCCGGTGGCCCGGGACAGCCGCAGCAGCGCCTCGGGGTCGCGGCCGAGGCCGATGGGCGAGACCTCGACCATGGTGCGCCCGCCGCTGCGGGCGAAGGCGAGGGTCTCGGCGAGCATCTCGTCGAAGTCGCCCAGCAGGTCGTTGTCGGCGTTCGGCCCGCCGTGGCGGGTGCGGGCGAGGTTGGCCAGGGTGAGCGGCTCGGCCGCCGCCGGCGCGTCCTCGCCGGGCCGGCGGGACCGGGCGGGCCTGCGCAGGTCGATGAAGATGTGCTCGTGCATGGACGTCTGCCCGAGCAGCGCCGGGTCCACCGGGCCGGCGACGGTGAGCGCCTGCCCGGCCAGGTCGGGGATGGGGAAGGGGTAGCGGCTCACGAGCCCGCCTCCTCGGTCCGGAGCGTGAGCAGCCGCCTCGGGTTGCGCACGGTGACGGTCTCGATCAGCTCGTCGTCGGCTCCGAGCATCCTCAGGTACGGCACGAACTGCCGCAGGACGAAGGCGTAACCGCCGCCGCCGTAGGCGAGGAGCTGGGACTTGGCCCGTACGCCCTGCGACAGCAGGAGGCGTCCGGCGTGGCCGCGGCGGGCGAGTTCGAGCACGGCCGCGGCGACGTCCTGGTCGTCGGAGACGCTGAGCGCGGTGGGCAGCCTGCCGAGCTGGTCGAACTGCACGAAGACGCCGCGCCCGAGCAGCGGTTCGAGGTCGTCGGGCCGCGGGGAGAGCGCGTCGCAGTGGCCGACGGCCACCCGCGTGAGGTCCGCGCCCTCCTCGGCGAGCAGGTCGAGGACGCGCTGCTGGACGGCCGGGTCCTCGTTGCGGGCCAGCGAGACGGCGGCGCCGGTGGCCGCCGCCGCGCGGGCCGCGGCGACCAGGAGCGCGCGCTCGGCGGGCACGCCGGGGTCGAGCGCGGCCAGCTCGCCGATGATGCCGGCCCGCACCCCGCGCACGCCCTCGGTGAGGTCGCGGACCAGCTCCTCGGTCAACTCCTCGGCCGGTGCGGCGGCGTCCCGGGCCGAGGTCGGGGCGGCGGGGCCGGCGGTCCGTGCCGGGTGGTGACGGCCGCAGCCCATGACGACGGTCACGCCGGTCTCTTCGGCGAGCCGGCGCAGCCCGGCCGGGTCGCGGCCGAGCCCGTCGGTCGTCAGGTCCACCACCGTGCCGCCGCCGGCCTCCCGGAACGCGGCCAGCTCGGCGGCGGCCAGGCCCGCGTCGCCGAGCAGCAGGTCATCCCGGTTGACGGCGCCCATGCCGACCTCGCCGAGCAGGTCCATCGTCAGCGGCGCGCGGTAGAGCCACAGGGCGCCGGCCGCCGTGGGACGGGTGCGGCCGGTACGCGCCCAGGACTCGGGCGTGTCGTCGGGCGGGGCGAAGTCGCTCAGCAGGTGCTCGTGCGGCAGGACCGCGCCCAGCGAGGCCGCTGGGACCTCGCCGGTGACGGCCACGACCGTGGCATCGGTGGTGGACACACGAGCAATATAGCCCCAGAGCGTCTACAAGTGTAGATAAAAGCGTCAGGCGACTCCGTCCACCGTCCGGGGGACGCCGAGCGGGTTGGCCTCGCGCAGCTCCGGCGGCAGAAGGGGGTCGGGGGTGTCCTGGAAGCACACCGGGCGCAGCCAGCGCTCGATCGCGGTGCCGCCGACCGAGGTCGAGGTGCTGGTCGAGGCCGGGTACGGCCCGCCGTGCTGCATCGCGGGCGCGACCGACACGCCCGTGGGCCAGCCGTCCACGACGACCCGCCCGGCCAGCCCGGCGAGCCTGGCCACCAGGCCGGCCGCCGCGCCCTCGCGCTCGTCGGCCGCCAGGTGCGCGGTCGCGGTGAGGTTGCCGGGCAGCGCGTCGAGCACGGCGTCCCGCTCGGACTCCGAGCCGTACCGGGCCACGACGGTGACCGGTCCGAAGCACTCCTCCAGCAGCTCGGCGTGGGCGTCGCCGTCCGCGAGCCGCTCGGCCGCCACGGTCAGCACGCCCGGCCGGACGGCCAGCGGCGCGGCGTCGTCCTCGCCCGCGGCCAGCGCCTGTGTGACCCCGGGCAGCTGGGCGCGGGAGCGCACGCCGTCCAGGAAGGCCGCCCGCATGCGCAGGTCGAGCAGCGGTCCGGCGGGCACGGCGGCCGTGACCACGGCGTCGAGCACCGCGTCGCCCGCCGGGCCCGCGGGCAGCAGGACCAGGCCCGGCTTGACGCAGAACTGGCCGAGTCCCTGGGTGTAGGAGGCGGCCAGGCCCGCGCCGATCTCGGCCGCCCTGGTCGCGGCGGCCCGCTCGGTCACCACGACCGGGTTGAGGCTGCCCAGCTCGCCGTGGAACGGGATCGGCCGCGGACGCGCGGCGGCCAGGTCGTGCAGCGCCCGCCCGCCGCGTACCGAGCCGGTGAAGCCGACGGCGGCGGTCAGCGGGTGCCGGACCAGTTCCGGGCCCGCCGCGAAGCCGTGGACCAGGCCCACGACGTCGGCCGGCAGACCGGCCTTCTCCGCGGCGGCGCGCAGCGCGCGGGCGGTCAGGACGCTGGTCGCCGGATGGTCCGGATGCGCCTTGACGACGACCGGGCAGCCGGCGGCCAGCGCGCTGGCGGTGTCGCCGCCCGGCACGCTGAAGGCCAGCGGGAAGTTGCTCGCCGCGAACACCGCGACCACGCCCAGCGGCACCTTGTAGCGCCGCAGGTCGGGGCGGGGGGCCGGGCGGGCGGCCGGGTCGGCGTGGTCGATGATCACGTCCAGGAAGGCGCCCGACTCGGCCACGTCGGCGAAGGCCCGGAGCTGGTAGCAGGTGCGGGCCAGCTCGCCGGTGAGGCGGACCCGGCCGAGCGCGGTCTCCGCGTCGGCGGTCGCGATGATCTCCTCGCCGCCCTCCTCCAGCAGCGCGGCGGCGGTACGCAGCAGGTCGGCGCGTACGGACCGGTCGGCCAGGGCGGGGGCGGCGGCGGCAGCGGCGCGCACGGCGCGGTCCACGTCCTGCGGCGTCGACTCCGCCGCGACGCGCTCGCGGGCCTGTCCGGTACGCGGGTCGACGCTCAGCACGTCACTCACGGTCTCGTCCTCTTTCATGATTTTCGTCGGGGTTGTCGTCGGCGAGCGCGGCCAGCTCGCCCAGGGACACCGGGGCCGCCAGGCTCCGGGTGGACAGCGGGCGCAGGTCGCCGGCCGTGCTCTCGCGGCGGCTCAGGCAGGCCGCGACGCCGGCGGTGGCGAACCCGCACACCCGTCCCTGGCACCAGCCCATGCCCGGCCTGGCCAGCATCTTCAGCGTGCGCGGGTCGCCCGCGCCCAGCTCGTCGTGGGCGCGGCGCAGGTCGCCGTAGGAGACCTCCTCGCAGCGGCAGACCAGCGTCTCGTCCCGCAGCCAGGACGTCCAGGCGCGCGGCACGGGGTAGGTCCGGTGCATGGCCGCGGCGAAGCGCCGCCCGCGGGCGATCGACCGGCGCAACCTTCCCATGAGCGCCGGGTCGGCCCGGCGGCCCAGCGTACGGGCCAGGGCGAGGGCGCTCAGCCGGCCCTCCTGCCGGGCCAGGACCGCGCCGCCGACGCCGGTCGCCTCGCCCGCGACGTACAGGCCGGGGACGCCGGTGCGCTGGAAGGCGTCCACGGTCACGACGAGCGAGCCGTCGATGTCCTTCCTGGTGTCGGCGCCGAGCATGAGCGGCAGTTCGAGGGACGGCGTGAACCCCCAGCCGAGCGCGACGAGGTCGGCGGAGATCTCGCGGGCCGGCCCGGCCGGGCGTCCGTCGCGGCCGAGCCGGGCCAGCCGGACGGCCTCGACCCGGTCCTCGCCCAGGATCTCGGTGACCACGGTCCCGGTGCGGTACGGCACGCGGTGGCGGCCCATCAGCACGGCGTACCGCAGCGCCTCCAGCCCCTTGGCCGGCACGGACGCGGCGCCGCGCAGGTCGCGCAGCCAGCCGAGCGTGGCGTTGGCCTCGGCGACCGCCGCCACCCTGGCCCCGGCCGCGGCCAGGCCGGT
>NZ_JBSFGJ010000531.1:0-5939 GCF_053596515.1 Nonomuraea sp. NPDC001684 | reverse complement strand
GGACGGCGGGCAGCTTCAGCTCGGCCCGGTCGTAGGTGAGCAGGCCGTTCAGCTCGTCCTCGACGTCGGAGAGCTGGGTGTAGACGGTGGCGCTCAGGCCCTGGCGGATGGCCGGGACGATCTGCTCCTCGTGCAGCCGGACGAACGCCGCGCCCAGCTCGTCGGCGGTGCGGTAACGCCGGTAGCCGAACTCCTTCTCGCCCCAGGTGTGGCCCTCGACGGCCAGGCTGTAGCCACCGTACTCGGTCAGGGCCAGGACGCGGCCGTCCGGGCGGGGCGGGCGGAAGCGGCGGAAGTAGACGTGCAGGCTGAGCAGGTCGCCCGCGCCCTGGTCGTGCCAGCCGCTGGCGTGGTCGATCGTGCGGGTGGGGTCCAGGCGGGCCAGCTCGCCGGCGATCCGCGCGGCGTCGAACTGGCCCCAGCCCTCGTTGAACGGCACCCAGACCGCCAGGCCGACCACGTTGCGCAGGTGCTCGACGGTCTCGCGCAGCTCGGCCTCGAACGCGGCCCGCCCGGCGGCGTCGGCCCGTCCGAAGCGGTGGTGGCGGCGGTCGTCCAGGCGCAGCGGCAGCAGCGCGGGGGTGGTGACGACCAGCGGCCGGTAGGTCTCGCCGCCGTTGACCAGGTCCTGCCAGACGAGCATGCCGAGCCGGTCGCAGTGGTGGTACCAGCGCAGCGGCTCGATCTTGATGTGCTTGCGCAGCATGGTGAAGCCGAGCTGCTTCATCATGACGATGTCGTCGACCATGGCCTCGTCCGAGGGCGGCGTGTAGAGGCCGTCGGGCCAGTAGCCCTGGTCGAGGATGCCGGCGTGGAAGTACGGCCGGCCGTTCAGCAGCAGCCGGGGCACGCCGTCGGCGTCGGGGCCGACGGAGAAGGAGCGCATGCCGACGTAGCCGCGGACGCGGTCCTCGCCGAGCGAGACGCGCACGTCGTACAGGAAGGGGTCCTCGGGGCTCCACGGGCGCGCGCCGGGCAGCGGGACGCGCACCGGCCGCCCGGCGGGGACAGTGGCGCGGGCCGCCACCCGCCCGCCGGCGAGGATCTCGACCTCGGCCTCGCCGCCCGCGGCGTGCACGGTCACCTCGACGCACTCCTCGGCGAGCACGGGCGTCAGCGTGAGCCGTTCCACGTGCCGATCCGGCACGCGCTCGGCCCAGACGGTCTGCCAGATGCCCGACTGGGCGGTGTACCAGATGCCGCCGCGGCGCAGCCGCTGCTTGCCGCGCGACTGCCGGCCGGTGTCGCTGTCGTCCTGGACGGCCACGTCGAGGGTGTTGGCGCCCTCGGTCAGCGCGTCGGTGACGTCGAAGGAGAACGGCAGGTAGCCGCCGCTGTGGCCGCCCACCTCGACGTCGTTGACCCACACCCGGCAGGTCTGGTCGACGGCGCCGAAGTGCAGGAGCACCCGCCCGCCCGCGGGCCCGGCGGGCGGCTCGAACGTGCGGCGGTACCACAGGGTCTGCCCCGGCAGCAGCTGCCGGCCGACGCCGGACAGCGGCGCCTCCGGCGAGTACGGCACGAGGATGTCGCCGTCGTACGACCCGGGCCGCGAGCCGTCGTTGATCGCGTACCGCCAGCGGCCGTTGAGGTTGACGTAGCTGTCGCGGACGAGCTGGGGCCGGGGGTACTCCGGCAGCGGAATCGGGTCGCCGGTCACGAGAGCCACACCGCCGTGTCGGCGGGCAGGGCGGCGCCGTCCAGGGGGCCGCTGGCCAGCAGGACGTCGTGGTGCGGGGGCAGCGGCACCGCGTCCGGGCCGAAGTTGACCATGAGCGTGAAGCCGGGCTCGCGGGTGAGGGCCAGCACGCCGGGCGGCGCGTCGAGCCAGGTGAGGTCGCCGTCGCCGAGCGCGGGATGCTCGCGGCGCAGGGCGATGGCGGCGCGGTGGAGGTTGAGGGTGGAGCCGGGGTCGTCGCGCTGGGCGGCGACGGTGAGGTGCGCCCAGTCGGCCGGCTGGGGCAGCCAGGTGCCGCCCGGCCCGAACCCGTACGGCGCGGACGTGCCCGACCAGGGCAGCGGCACGCGGCAGCCGTCCCTGCCGATGAAGGCGCGGCCGGTGCGCTCGAACATGGGGTCCTGCCGCGCCTGCGCCGGCATGTCGAGGTATTCGGGCAGGCCGAGCTCGTCGCCCTGGTAGAGGTAGGCGGCGCCGGGCAGGGCGAGCAGCAGCAGCGTGGCGGCGCGGGCGCGCCTGAGGCCGAGCTCGCGGTCCACGGCGACCTTGCCGAGCAGCACGTCGGCGGTGGGGGCGCGGACGAGGTCCTGGTCGATGCCGAACCTGGTCGCCATCCGCGGCACGTCGTGGTTGCCCAGCACCCAGGGGATCGAGCCGCCCGTCTCGCGGGCCAGCCGGTGGGACTCCTCGATCACCGCGCGGAACTCCCCGGCCGACCACGGCAGGGGCATCAGGCGGAAGTTGAACAGCTGGGCCAGGCCGTCGCCGGTGAGGTAGGGCCGGGCCTGGGCGGGGTCGGCGAACCAGATCTCGGCCACCGTGCCGCGCGGCCCGGGATAGGCGGCCAGGATCTTGCGCCAGGACCGGTACAGCTCCAGCAGCTCGGGCTGGTGCTCGTACGGCACCGCGGACCGTCCGGGCGCCAGCGGCGCGCCCTGGCTGCCGGGGACGACGTCGGGCAGGCCGTCCTCCTTGAACAGCATGGCGGCGACGTCGATGCGGAACCCGGACACGCCGCGGTCCAGCCAGAACCGCAGCACGTCCTCGAACATGGCGGTGACGCCGGGGTGCCGCCAGTTCCAGTCGGGCTGGGCGGAGTCGAACAGGTGCAGGTACCACTGGCCGTCGGGGGCCTGGGTCCAGGCGGGGCCGCCGAACATGGACTGCCAGTTGTTGGGCTCGTCGCGGAAGACGAACCAGTCGCGCTCGGGGCTGCCGGGGCCGGCCGCCAGCGCCTGCTGGAAGCGCGGGTGGGCGGCGGAGCAGTGGTTGGGCACGATGTCGACGATGACCTTGATGTCCCGGGCGGTGGCCGCGGCCACGTAGGCGTCGAAGTCGGCCAGCGTGCCGTAGCGGGGGTCCACGTCGGTGTAGTCGGCGACGTCGTAGCCGCCGTCGGCCAGCGGCGAGGGGTAGAACGGGCTCAGCCAGACGGCGTCCACGCCCAGGTCGGCCAGGTGGTCCAGGCGGGCCAGCGCGCCGGGCAGGTCGCCCTGGCCGTCGCCGTCGGCGTCGGCGAAGCTGCGGGGGTAGATCTGGTAGACGACGGCCTCGCGCCACCAGGCGTCGCCGTCGAAGGCTGCGAGACCGTCGGACACTGCTTTATCGGACACTGCGGATTCTCCAGATGAGGCAGGCGCCGAGCGCGGCGAAGGCCGCCGCGACGGCGTACATGAGCGGGTAGCCGCCCGCGGAGGTGACCAGGGGCGCGGCGATGACCGGCCCGAACGTGCCGGAGGCGGAGTTGGCCAGGCTGACGATCCCGAGGTCCTTGCCTCGGTCGGCGTCGGCGGGCAGGAGCTGGGTGACCATGGCCTGGTCCACGGCGGCGAACATGCCGTAGCCCGCGCCGAGCAGGACGCTGGCGGCGATCGCGGCGGGCCAGCTGGTCAGGAAGGTCAGCACGAGCCCGGAGGCGGCCATCGTGAGCCCGCCGACGAAGACGGCCGTGCGGCGGTTGCCGAACCGGTCCGACAACCAGCCCGCGACCAGGGTGGGCGCGACGCTGCTCAGCGTGAAGACCGCGACCAGCACCACGACGCCCTGCTCGACGGTGGAGCCGGGGAAGAGCGCCTCGTAGCCGACGCCGTCGCGCAGGTAGTACTGCAGGTAGCCGATGGCCATGGCGAGGGTGAGAGTGATCAGGAAGCGGCTCAGCCAGGCCCAGGCGAAGTCGGGGTGCTTGCGCGGGCTCACCTTGAAGCTGCGCAGCAGCGAGCGCAGGCCGAACGGCGGCAGGTCGGCCGGCGCGCTCGCGGGCTCCTTGGTGAACAGGCTGAACGGCAGCACCAGCAGCAGCACCAGGACGGCCATCGCGACGAACCCGGCCTGCGAGCCGGTCGCCACGACGGTGACCACGACGCCGCCCAGCAGCGGCCCGGCGAGCTGGCCCACGCCCGCCAGCGCCGAGGCCTTGCCGCGCTGGCTGATCGGCACCTGGTCGGGCACGGTGGCGATGGCGGTGGCGAGGGCGGCGGTGAAGGCGAGCTGGGCGACCGCCCAGCCGACGACCAGCCCGGCCAGGGAGTCCTGGCGGGACAGGAAGACCAGGGACGCGGCGCAGACCAGCGCGCCGCCCGCGATCCAGGGGCGGCGCCGGCCCATCCGGGCACGGGTGCGGTCGGACAGGGCTCCGAACAGCGGGTTGGCCACGATCGTGCAGACGGCGGCGACGGCGAAGACCACCGCCAGCGACGCCTCCTTGTGCTGCGGATCGATGCGCGCCACGTGGGAGGGGAGCAGGATCTGGTTTCCGACGGTCATCGCCATGATGACCCCCATCTGGGCCAGCGCCAGCAGGGACATCCAGCCCGCGGAGACCCGTCTGTCGGGCGCGAGGCGCGTTTCGGCCATGCAGGTCCTCCCTGGGGGGAACGGGGGAACGTGAGAGGATGTCACGTTAGAACATGACGGGTCGTTATGTTAAGACTTGTTCGTGGAGAACCCCGGCATCCGACGCCGACCGGTCCAGCGGCGCAGCATCGACAGGGTCGAACGCATCCTCGACGCCTGCGCCCGCCTGCTGGACGAGGTCGGCCTGGACGCCCTGACGATCTCCGACGTCGCCAGGAGCGCCGGCGTGCCCTCCGGCACGATCTACCAGTTCTTCGACGGCAAGCCGGGCATGCTGCGCGAGCTGGCGCTGCGCAACCTGGAGGTGCTGCTGGCCCGGCTGCGGGCCAGGGTCGCCGAGGAGCCGCCGCTGACCTGGCCGCGGGCGGCGGAGCTGGTGCTGGCCGAGACGGTGGAGATGCGCAGGAGCGTGCCGGGCTTCACCGTGGTCGACTTCGCCGACACCCGGCCGGGCGGCCCGTCGTTCCTGCCCGCCGGACGGGTGCGGGAGAGCGGGGACGTGCTGGCCGAGCGGCTCTACCACTTCGCGCTGGAGGAGGCGGGGCTGCCGGCGCTGCCCGATCCGTACCGGGTGATGCGGCTGGCGATCCAGTGCACGGCGGCGGTGTTGCACCTGACGTTCTCCGCGACGCCGCAGGGCGATCCGGCCATGATCGAGCAAGGACGCAGGTTGCTGCGGGCCTACTTCGTGGACGTGGCCTCAGAAACATTCCGGTAACAAGGATTGACCGTTCAAAACCGGACGAACTACCGTCTTCCACATTCTATAGAAAGCAGAATGCTGGAGGCGGTGCATGGACGCGACGGCACGCGCGGCGATCGTCACCGACGTCGCAGGAGCGGTGGAGGTGCGCGAGTACGGCCTGCCGCAGCCCGGTCCGGGAGAGTTCGTCCTGGAGGTCGAGCTGTGCGGCATGTGCGGCACGGACGCCCACATCTACCGGGGCCGGCTGGCCAGCGTGCGTTTCCCCGCGCTGCTCGGGCACGAGATCGTCGGCCGGCTGGCCGCGCTCGGCGACGGCGTCGCGACCGACCACGCGGGACGGCCGGTGGCCGTCGGCGACCGGGTGGGCGTCTTCCCGTCGCTGAGCTGCGGCCGGTGCTTCGAATGCCAGGTGCGCCGCAGGCCGGGCAGCTGCCCGGACCGGCGGCCGTCCTACGGGTTCGCCTCCCCCGCCGACCGGCCGCCGTACCTGACCGGCGGCTTCGCCACCCACCTGTACGCCTCGAACGCGGGAACGGTGTTCTACCGGACCGATCTGCCCGCCGAGGTCGCCGTGCTGCAGGAGCCGCTGTCGGTGGCCCTGCACGGTGTGGAACGTTCCGCGATCCGGATCGGCTCCACCGTCGTGGTCCAGGGGGTCGGCGCGATCGGCCTGATGGCCGTGGTCGCCGGCCGCGCCGCCGG
>NZ_JBSFGJ010000530.1:0-5966 GCF_053596515.1 Nonomuraea sp. NPDC001684 | reverse complement strand
CCTGGACCAGCTTCCTGCCCACCTACGCGCAGATCACGGTCTCGTTCGACAAGGCCGAGTCGCTCCAGGACGGCAGGTCGTGCAGTTCGGCTTCGCGATGCCCGCCAAGGCCAGGAACGTCGAGGCCGGTGAGCGGTTCATCGCGTACCTGACGACCAAGGAGTTCGCCGACGACCTGGCCAGGACGGCCTCCGTGCTCTCGCCGCGCGAGGACGCGTTCGTGCCCGAGGCGCTGGCCGGGGTGAAGCGGCAGCTCGACAGCGTGCCCGAGACCTACCCGTTCGCGGCCGGGCTGAGCGTGCCGGGCTGGACCGACAAGGTCTACTACCCGACGGTGGGCGAGCTGTTCAACGGCAGGCTCACCGCGCAGGGGTTCGTGGACAAGATCACCGCGGTCCAGGCCGGCTTCTGGAAGAACCAGGGCAGCTGATGGCGGCCGAACCCGAGACGCGGCCCGGTCCGGCCGTACGGGCCCGGCAGCGGGCCTTCGTCCCCATGGTCGGCCCGGCCCTGGCGCTGCTGGGCGTCTTCGTCCTCGGCCCGGCCTGCTACGCGGTGTGGATCAGCCTCCAGCAGACCGCCGGGTACGGCGACTCGCGCTTCGTCGGCCTGCGCAACTACGCCCGCCTGCTGGGCGACCCGGTCTTCCACACCGCGCTGCTCAACACCCTGAAGCTGCTGGTCGTCGGCGGCGGCGTGACGTTCGCCGCCGGGTTCGCGCTCACGATGGTGCTCAGGGAGATGCGCGGGCGGCTGGTCGCGCGCAACATCCTGTTCTTCCCCAACATCGTCAGCGCGCTGGTGCCGGCCATCGTGGCGGGGTTCCTGTTCAACCCCGACGGGCTGGTCAACACCGTGCTGAGGGGCGTCTTCGGGGTGAGCGACCCGCCCAAGTGGCTGGCCGTGGACAACACGTTCACGCTCATCATGATCGTGGCGATCTGGGCGGCCGTCGGGTACTACACCACGATCATCATGGCCGCCGTCGACCGCATCCCCGCCTCCTTCTACGAGGACTGCGCGCTGCTCGGGGCCACGTCCTGGCAGCGGCTGCGGCACGTCACGATCCCGCTGACCTGGGACGTGCTCAGCGTCTGCGCGCTGCTGTGGACCATCAGCTCGATCAAGGTGTTCGAGCTGGTGCTGGTGTTCGGCGGCGGCACCGCGGGCACGCCGCCGAGCAGCACCTGGACCGTCGCCCTCTACAGCTACGCGGCCACGTACGGCGGCTCAGGCTCGCCGCCCGAGCTGGGGATGACCGCCGCCAGCGCGCTGTTCAGCCTGCTGATCGCGGCGGCCGTGGTGCTCCTGCTGCGGCGGGCGCTCGACCGTGAAGCCGTCCGGTTCTGAAAGGGGGGGCCGACCATGAGACCGACGAGGCTCGCGCCCATGAAGGCGGCCGTGTGGGCGGTCGTCGCCGCCGACGTGGCGCTGTTGGCGTGGGTGCTGATCACATCGCTGAAGAGCACCCGCGACGTGTTCGACCATCCCTGGCGGCTGCCGATCCCGCCGACGCTGGACAACTACCTGACCGCGCTGGAGGTCGGGAACTTCGGCCGGGCCGCGGTCAACAGCGCGGTCGTGGGCGTGCTGTCCTCGGTGCTGGCCGTGGTGGTCGCCGCGCCGGCCGCGTACGCGCTGACCCGGACCGCGAACCGGGCGGGACGGCCGCTGACGCTGCTGTTCGCGCTCGGGACCGGCGTGCCCACGCAGGTCATCCTGCTGCCGATCTTCCTCATGCTGAGCAGCCTGGAGCTCACCTCCACCCTGACCGGCCTCACCCTGGCCTACGTCGGCACGGCCATGCCGTTCACCGTCTTCCTGCTGACCGGCTTCTTCCGATCGCTGCCCGGCGAGCTGGAGGAGGCCGCCGCGCTGGACGGCGCCGGGGTGTGGCGGACGTTCCTGCGCATCGTGGTGCCGGTCGCCCGGCCGGGGCTGGTCACCGTGTTCGTGCTGCAGCTCATCGTCTCCTGGAACGAGACCATGCTCGCCCTGGTGCTGATGCAGGACGACGAGAAGGAGACGCTGCCGGTGGCGCTGATCGGCTTCGCCCAGCAGCAGCAGTACACCGGCACCAACTGGGGCGGTATGTTCGCCGGCGTCTGCGTGGTCGTGCTGCCCATGGTGGTCCTGTTCGCCTGGGTGGGACGCCGCGTCACCGAAGGCATCACCTTGGGGATGGGGAAATGACGACGACCGTCCGCCGCATCATGATCACTCTGCCGGTCGCCCTGCCCGGCCCGGACAACCCGCTGCCGCCCCTCGGCGAGGCCGCCGGGCCCGCGGCCACGGTCGCCGGCGCGCCGCCCGACATGGCCTTCCAGCTCTCCTACGGCAGGCTCGCCTCCGTGCTGCCCTGCCGCGTCCAGGACGGCTACGACCGGGCGCGCCGGCCCCGCCGGGTCGAGGCGATCCAGCTCGCCAACGACCGGCTGACCGCGACCCTGCTGCCCGGCTGGGGCGGCCGGCTGTACTCGCTGGTCCACCGCGACCACGGCGAGCTGCTCTACCGGAACCCGGTGCTGCAACCGGCGAACTTCGGGCTGACCGGCGCCTGGTTCTCCGGCGGCGTGGAGTGGAACTCCGGCTCGACCGGGCACACCACGCTGACCTGCCGCCCGGTCTTCGCCGGAGAGGCCGAGGGGCCCGACGGCACGCCGATGGTCCGGGTGTGGGAGTGGGAACGCACCCGGGACCTGCCGTACCAGGTCGACTTCTGGCTGCCGCGCGGGTCGGACTTCCTGTACGTGGGCGTGCGCATGCGCAACCCGCACCCGCACGAGGTGCCGGCGTACTGGTGGTCGAACATCGCCGTCCCCGAGACCGGGCGGACGCGCGTGCTCGCCCCGGCCGGCACGGCCTGGCACTTCGGCTACGCCGGGCGGCTCGAACAGGTCCCGATCCCGGTCTGGGACGGCCTGGACCGCAGCTACCCGGCCCGCGCGGACCACGCCGCCGACTACTTCTTCGAGCTCGGCGACCGCCGTCCGTGGATCGCCGCGCTCGACGGCTCCGGCGCGGGCCTCGTGCACACCTCCACCAGGTCGCTGCGCGGGCGCAAGCTCTTCCTGTGGGGACGCGGGCCGGGCGGGCGCCGCTGGCAGGACTGGCTCACCGAGCCCGGCACCGGCGGCTACCTGGAGATCCAGGCGGGGCTGGCCCGTACCCAGCTCGAACACGTGCCGCTGCCCGGCGGGGGCGAGTTCTCCTGGCTGGAGGCGTACGGGCCGTTGCGCGCCGACCCCGCCGCCGTGCACGGCGCGGACTGGTCGGAGGCGGTGCGGGCGGCCGAGGAGGAGCTGGCGGCCCGGCTGCCGGCCGCCGAGGTGTCCGCCGCCTGGCGCAAGTGGCGGCCGCACGCCGACCAGGAGCCCGTCCGGATCCTGGCGGAGGGGTCCGGCTGGGGCGCCCTGGAGGTGGCGCGCGCCGGCGTCGCCACGCCCGGCACCCCGTTCCCCCGGTCCACCCTCGGCGCCGACCAGTCGCCCTGGCTGACTCTCCTCACCACCGGGGCCTTCCCCCGTCCTGAGCCCTCTCCCGGCGCGGATCCCGGGCACAGCCTCGTGTCCGCGCCGTGGCGGCGGCTGCTGGAGCGGGCGCCGGAGACCTGGGTGACGGCCTACCACCTGGGCGTGGCCGCCTGGCACGCGGAGGACCGCGCGGAGGCGGTACGCGCGTGGCGGCGCTCCGCCGAGCTGCGCCCGAACCCCTGGGCGACCCGCTGCCTGGCCCGCACCACCGCGAACCCGGACGAACGGGCCACCCTGTACCTCACAGCCCTCCGCCGGACGGCCGGACTCGTCCGGGAGCGCCTGGCGGCGGAGGCGGCCGTCGCGCTGCTGGAGGCCGGCAGGGCCGCCGAGTGCCTGGCCGTCCTGGACACGCTGCCCGCGACCGGCCGGGCCGTCCTGCTCCGCGCCCGCGCCCTGCTCGCCGCCGGGGACCGGGACGGCGCCCGCGCGCTGTTCGACGCCGGCTTCGACGTCGATGACCTGCGGGAGGGCGAGGCCGTCCTGCACGACACGTGGTCGCGCCTGACCACCGACCCGCTGCCCGGACGCTACGACTTCCGCATGCACCCCGACGACGCCTGACCTGCCCTCACTCGCCGGTGCCGGTGGTCAGCTCAGCAGCGGGAAGCGGTCGTCGGCGGACGGGAGCCGTCCGGTGGCTTCGAGCACGTACGTCATCAGGTCCAGATGGGCCGGGCGGTCCGCGCCGAGCAGCCCGTCGAGGGTCTCGCCCGCCAGTTCCAGCGCCTCCCGGGCGGGCGGCCGCGCGGCCTGCAGGTCGAGGTGGTGGACGGCGGCCTCGGTCGCCAGCGTGGCCAGGAAGTCGGGCACGGCGATCACGTGGCCCTGCGTGGCGACGTGTCCCGCCGGGTCGGCCGCCAGCGCCGCCCGCACGGCGGCGGGGGCGGTGTCCTGCCACACCCGCAGCACCCCGGAGGGCCGGGTGAAGGCGGACGCGGACCTGCGCACCCACCAGGCGTGGGCGTCCGCGCCGCCCCCGGCGCCCTCGGGGGCGTCCGGGACGGGCTGGAAGGAGCTCCAATAGGTGACGTGGTCCACGTCGGGCGGCCCGTCGGCCGGGGTGGCGAACGCGACGAGGGCCCGCTGGGCGTCGCACAGCACGTGGAAGAGCAGATCCACCCCTGCCCAACCGGCGCACCGGGTGGGCCTGAGCGGATCGGTCTCGCTCACCGCGGCCGTGAACTCGCGGTAGGCGGCGGCGAGGGCGGTGCGGGCACGTTCGAAGTCCATGGGGACGATTCTTACTCGCGGCCCGCCGCTTCCGACCGGACGGGCGGGCAGCCCCGCTGGTACGGGCGCTGCGGGAAGTGCGTCCGCCACTCCGCGGACGTCAGCTCCCCGGCCCGCCGGCACAGGACGGCGGCCGAGGCGGCCGGATCGAGCTCGTACCGCTGGACCGGGACGTGCTCCCCGGCCACGTACAGGACCCGGCCGCCGTCGCCGAAGGCCAGCGCGAGGACGGCGTCGCCCGGCGTGGGCAGCGGCGAGCCGATCGGCTGGCGGGAGGCCACGTCCCACAGCTGCAGCGAGCCGTTCGCGCCGCCGGTCGCGAGGACCGTGCCGTCCGGCGAGAACGCCAGCGCGTTGACCATGACGCTGCGGTCGGCGGCGGCCGTCGTGGGGATCGCCAGCGTGCCGAGACGGCGCTCCGCGCGGCCGTCCCACAGGACGGTGCGGCCCGTGGCGTCCCCGGCGGCCAGGTACCGGCCGTCCGGGCTGAAGGCCAGCGAGGTGGTCTGGCCGGGCCCGTACCGGCCCTGGACCCGCCGCGTCGAGGGCAGGTCGACGAGGTCGCCCATGGAGGTGACCAGCAGCCGCCGGTCGGGGTCCGTCCGCAGCTCGTGGCCGGTGACGTCGGGGAGCGTCTTGGTGACGGTCCGGCTGCGCGGGTCCCAGACGCTCAGCCGGCCCACCAGGGGCGGGGAGGCCGCCAGCAGCGTGCCGCCGGGGCCGAAGGCCAGGGCTCCGACCGAGCGGGCGTCGCCGTCCAGCGTCAGGCTGTCCGACAGGCGGGCGCGAGCGACGTCCCACACCGACACCCGGGTGGGCAGCGAGCGGTAGCCCAGGGGGGAGCCGCCGTAGGCCAGCCGCCGCCCGTCGTCGTCGAAGGCCAGCAGCACCGTGCACTGCGGGATCTGCGACTTCGGCTCGGGGCAGGCCACCTCCGGGAGGTCGGCGGTGGGCCGGCCGGTCCGCCGGTCGTACAGCCGGAAGCGCACGAGGCCGGTCTCGTGCCCCGGGTAGCCGAGGGCGAGCGCGGCCCCGTCCGGGCCGAAGGCCGCCGCGGCGGCCGCCTCCTCCCGCCATCCGGGGCTCGCCGCGCCGCCCAGGTCGAGGGTGCGCACGGTCGCGGGCCACGTGGAGCCGGACCCGGCCACCAGGCAGTTGTGGTCGCGGTCCGAGTAGCCGAACACCAGGTGCGCGGCGCGG
>NZ_JBSFGJ010000529.1:0-5995 GCF_053596515.1 Nonomuraea sp. NPDC001684 | reverse complement strand
GTGCCGTCCACGCGTCGGAGACGATGTCGCGCAGCGCCGCCCGCTCCGCCTTCCACCCCAGGTCGCGCTGGATCCGCGCGGACGAGGCCACCAGGACTGCCGGGTCGCCGGGCCGCCGGTCGCCGACGACGACCGGGATCTCGTGGCCGGTGACCTCGCGGCAGACCGAGATCACCTCCTGCACGCTGAACCCGGTGCCGCTGCCCAGGTTGTAGATCTTGTGCTCGCCCTCGGCGACCGCCTCCAGCGCCAGCAGGTGCGCCCGCGCCAGGTCGCCGACGTGGACGTAGTCGCGCACGCAGGTGCCGTCGGCCGTGGGGTAGTCGGTGCCGAAGACGCTCACCGAGTCGCGCTCGCCGGTGGCCACCTTGAGCACGTTCGGGATGAGGTGGGTCTCGACCGTGTGGCGCTCGCGGAAGCGGCCGTAGGCGCCGGCCACGTTGAAGTAGCGCAGGCTCACCGCGCCGAGCCCGCGGATGCCCGCGTAGGCGCTCAGGGCGGTGTCCACGGCCAGCTTCGAGGCACCGTAGGGGTTGGTCGGGCGCGTCGGGTCGTCCTCCTCGATGGGGGAGCGCTCGGGCTCGCCGTACGTGGCCGCCGTGGAGGAGAAGACGATCCGGCGCACGCCCTTGTCGCGCATCGCGTCGAGCAGGGCCAGCGTGCCGCCGAGGTTGCTCGCCCAGTAAAGGCCCGGCTTCTCCACCGACTCGCCCACCAGGGACTTGGCCGCGAAGTGCAGCACGGCGTCCATGCCGTCGAGCGCGTCGTGGGCGTTCGTGATCGACTCACGCACGAACCGGGCGCCCTCGGGCACCGCGTCCTCGTGGCCCGTGGACAGGTCGTCGAGCACGGTCACCTCGTGCCCCGCCTCGACAAGCTGCGCGGCGACGACGCTGCCGACGTACCCGGCGCCTCCGGTGACCAACAGCCTCATGTGTACTCCTGTTTACATATGTTTGATTTTGTACGGCTTGCCGTTCAGCATACGCGGGAAACCCGCCGAGTACGCTGCCAACCACCATGTTTGACACCCTCGCGGCGAACATCGCCCTGGTCCTGCTCTTCATCCTGGTCGGCGGGTTCTTCGCGGGCGCGGAGATCGCGATGGTCTCCCTGCGCGAGAGCCAGGTGCGCAAGCTCGCCGAGCGCGGCCGGAGGGGCGAGCGGGTGGCCAAGCTGGCCCGCGACCCCAACCGCTTCCTGTCGGCGGTGCAGATCGGGGTGACCGTCGCCACGATGCTCTCGGCCGCCTTCGGCGCCGACCGGCTCGGGATGGAGCTCGTCCCGGTGCTCGAACGCTGGGGGGTGCCGCACGCGGTCGCGCCCGTGCTCGGGCTCGTGCTGGTGACGCTGGCCATCTCGTACGTCTCGCTGGTGCTCGGCGAGCTGGCCCCCAAGCGGCTGGCCCTGCAGCGCACCGAGGGGCTGTCGCTGTTCGTCGCGCCCTTCCTCGACCGGATCGCCGCCCTGTCGCGCCCGATCATCTGGATGTTGTCGAAGTCGACCGACCTGGTCGTCCGGCTGCTCGGCGGCAACCCGGAGGCCGACCGCGAGGAGGTCACCACCGAGGAGCTGCGCGACATGGTCGTCGGGCACGCCGAGCTCACCGCCGACGAGCGCAAGCTCATCGCCGAGGTGTTCGCCGCCGGCAAGCGCCAGCTCCGCGAGGTCATGCTGCCCCGCACCGAGGTCGAGTTCATGGACGCCGAGACGCCGCTGGCCGAGGCCGCGAACCTGGCCGCCGCGCTCCCGCACTCCCGCTTCCCCGTCTACCGCGACTCATACGACGAGGTCATCGGTTTCGTGCACGTGCGCGACCTGCTCGACCCCCAGCTGATCGGGCGTACCGAGCCCATCAGCGCGGTCGTGCCGATCCGGCCCGCCAAGTTCGTGCCCGCCTCCAAGCGCCTGCTGAGCACCCTGAACGAGATGCGCGACGAGGGCCAGCACCTGGCCATCGTGGTCGACGAGTACGGCGGCACCGCCGGCATCGTCACCATGGAGGACCTGGTCGAGGAGCTGATCGGCGACATCAGGGACGAGTACGACGTCGAGGAGGACGTCGTCGTCCTGCCCGCCGGCGAGATCGAGATCGACGGCCTGACCAACCTCAACGACTTCGCCACCGAGACCGGCGTACGGCTGCCCGACGGCCCGTACGAGACGCTGGGCGGGTTCGTGATGGCGATGCTGGGGCACGTTCCCGGCGTCGGCGAGCAGGTGGAGATCCAGGGCTTCGAGCTGACCGTCACCGAGCTGGACGGGCGCCGGATCGCGCGGGTGCGGGTGAAACGCCGGGCCGCCGCCGAGTCGCCGCCCGACCAGGATTCCTGACACAATTGCCTGCTATGGCCAGACCTCGTGTTCTCTCCGGCATCCAGCCCACCGCGGACTCCTTCCACCTGGGCAACTACCTGGGTGCGGTCCGTCAGTGGGTCACCATGCAGGAGACCCACGACGCCTTCTACTGCGTGGTCGATCTGCACGCGATCACCGTGCCGACCGAGCCCGCCGCCCTGCGCAGGCGCAGCCGGGTGGCCGCCGCGCAGCTCTTCGCCGCCGGCCTCGACGCCGAGCGCTCGACCGTCTTCGTGCAGTCGCACGTGCGCGAGCACACCGAGCTCGCCTGGATCCTGATCTGCCTCACCGGCATGGGCGAGGCTGCCCGGATGACGCAGTTCAAGGACAAGTCGGCCAAGTTCGGCGAGAGCGCGGCCAGCGTCGGGCTGTTCACCTACCCGATCCTGCAGGCCGCCGACATCCTGCTCTACCAGGCCAACGCCGTCCCGGTGGGGGCCGACCAGAAGCAGCACCTGGAGCTCACCCGCGACCTGGGCCAGCGCTTCAACCACCGCTTCGGCGACACCTTCACGCTGCCCGACCCGTACATCCTCAAGGAGGTCGAGAAGATCACCGACCTCCAGGACCCGACGGCGAAGATGTCGAAGTCGTCCTCCAGCCCGGCGGGCATCCTCGACGTGCTGGAGCAGCCGGGGCCGCTGCGCAAGAAGGTCATGCGCGCGGTGACCGACACGGGCTCGGAGGTGCTGTTCGACGAGGAGAACAAGCCGGGCATCTCCAACCTGCTGCGCATCCAGTCGGCGCTGACCGGCACGCCCATCCCCGACCTGGTCGCCCGCTACGCGGGTCAGGGCTACGGCACGTTCAAGAAGGACGTCGCCGAGGCCGTCGTGGAGACGTTCACGCCGATCCGCGAGCGCACGGAGAAGCTGCTGGCCGACGAGGTCGAGCTCGACCGCCTGCTGGCCGTCGGCGCCGAGCGCGCCGCCGCCGTGGCCCGGCGGACGATGGCCGAGGTCCGCGACCGGGTGGGCTTCCTGCCCAAGGTGTGAGGCGGGAAGGGCGGCGGGCCTGCCGCCCTTCCTCCGGTCGTCACAGGCGTGCGCGTTGGTCGAGGGGGCGTACGCGCAGGCGGGCGCGGAGCGCGGCCAGGCTGCGGCCGGTCAGCCGCACACCGCCCGACACGGCGGTCCATCCCGACCGTCCCCGGCTGAACGCCCAGCCGGGGAACTCGCGCATGGCCTCCTCCAGCAGGCGTTCCATGACGACGTCAGCACTCGGCGTTGTGGTCATGGACGCACAGTGCCACCCCGGACCCGCTCCGTGACGAACCGCGGCGACAGATCTCCCCGTTCGGCCGGAGCGAACTCAGAGTTCGGTGGACGGCCTCACACGTCGATGTTGTGGCGCTCGGCGAGGAAACGCACCTCCGGCGCCCACGACGGCCGCGCGCGGCGCACCAGCGAGCGCACCATCTCCCGCAGCAGCAGCTTGTGGTCGAGCTCCTCGGGGCTCTCGCGCTCGATCCGCAGCAGGTAGACCAGGCTCGCGGCGTCGTCGCCCAGGTCTTCGCAGGCGCGGGCGACCTGGCACAGATGCGTGGTGCGCCGCTCGATGGACGGGGTCCTGCGGATGTCGATGTCGTCGGCCAGCCGCAGCACGGCCTCGGGGCGGCCGGTGTCGTGCTCGATGCTGGCCATGTGGATGGCGACGTTGGTGGGGCCGAAGAAGGCCAGGTCGTAGGCGTCGGAGTGGTCGTCGGCGCGGTCGGCGAGCCGGGCGGCGATGCCGCGCACGGTCTGCCTGGCCTGCTCATCGTCGCCGCCCCTGGCCGCGCTGATGGCGGCCAGCAGGTGCAGCGCGCCGAGTGCCTTGATGTGCCGTACGTCGCCGTCGGCCACGTGGGGTTCGAGGATCTCGATGCCGCGCCGGGCCACGTCGTGGGCGATCTGGTGCATGTCGTCGGAGAGCATCGACTGGCCGAGGTTCCAGTGGGCCCAGGCGAGCGTCAGCGGGTCGGCCGACTCCTCGGCGTAACGCATGGCCCGGTCGGCGGCCAGGTGCGCGAGGTCCACCCGTTGCAGGTGCTTGAGCACCCCTCTGGCCAGCATGTACGCGTCCGTCGCGGTCCGGTAGGCCGCGGGGGTGCGCTCGGCCGCCAGGCTCTCGGCGTCGGAGACCAGCGAGGGCAGCGCGGCCATCAGGATCGAGTACCGGCGGGCCGAGGTGAACCAGGCGTTGCGCGCCGCCGCCACGCGTTCGGTCAGCTGCTCGGCGTCGGGCGGTTCGAGGTCGGGCTCGCCGGTGCGGCAGGCGAACAGGGCGCGCTCGATGTCGCGGATCTGCGGCCTGCTGGGCTCGTGGGAGTCGCGGGGGGTCTCGCCCAGGAGCACGGCGGTCCGTACGCCGAGGACCTTGGCGATCTCGCGGAGAAGGGGCAGCGAGGGGGTGCGTTTTCCGTGTTCGATCAGTTCGATGTGCCGGGTGGTGCAGCCGGACTGGGTCGCCAGCGCGGTCGTGCTCATGCCCCTTCGTTCGCGCTGGAGTCGCACCATCTGCCCGGTGCTGATGTCGGTCATGGGGGTGACGCCTCCTGGCTCGGTCCCAACACAGCACAGGCTAGGGTCACCGGAGCGGCCCTGCCATGCGTTCCCCCTGGTCAGGAGGTATGTCGGCAAGCTCCCACGCCTCGGCTTTCACCAGGGTTTGCCCGCTATTGGGCTGATCGGGAGTGGTGGTCGCGCAGCCGTCCGAGCAGCCCGACGAGCTGGTCGCGCTCGGGGCCGGTCAGGGGCGCCAGCAGCTCGTCCTGGACGTCGTCCACCAGCCCGTCGAGCCGGGTGAGCCGGTCGCGGCCGCGCTCGGTCATGGAGATGACGTTGCGCCGGCGGTCGGCGGGGTCGGGCGCGCGCTCGACGAGGCCGCGCTCGGCCAGCTCGTTGAGCAGCGCGACCATGTCGCTGCGGTAGATGCCGGTGAGCCGGCTCAGCTCGGCCTGGCTGGCCGGGCCGGACTCGCGCAGCGCGACGAGCACCGCGTAGTGCCACTTGCGCGCGTCGGCGCCCGCGAGCCGGTCGCTGACCAGCCGGTCGGCCTGCATCGCGACGTGGGCCAGCAGCCGGCTCGGCAGGCCGCGCAGGCGGTCGGGGGCGGCCCGGTCGGCGGCGTCGGACATGTCGTGGCTCATGCCGGTGATCCTATCCCGTTGCGTTAGTCGCACTAACGATGTACATTCGTTAGTGTCATAAACGTTAGTGTGATGAACGAAAGAGGGCGCGTCATGCCTGTTGCCGAGGTGCTGGACTCGACCATGTACTACGAGGACCGGGGGGAGGGCGTGCCGATCGTCTTCCTGCACGGCAACCCCAACTCCTCCCACCTGTGGCGCAACGTGCTGCCCGGGGTGGGATCCGGCCGGTTGCTCGCGCCCGACCTGATCGGCATGGGCCGCTCGGGGCGGCCCGACCTGGCCTACCGCTTCACCGACCACGCCCGCTACCTCGACGCCTGGTTCGACGAGCTCGGCCTGGAGGAGGTCGTGCTGGTCGGCCACGACTGGGGCGGCGCGCTGGCCTTCGACTGGGCGGCGCGGCATCCGGGGTGAACAGCTCGTGGATCGCGCTGGTCATGAAGTCCTGCTGATCGAGGAAGCGGCGGGCGGCGTTGGCGATCGAGGACAGGTCGTCGCCGACCT
>NZ_JBSFGJ010000528.1:0-6000 GCF_053596515.1 Nonomuraea sp. NPDC001684 | reverse complement strand
TCACCCACGACCTGGAGCTGGCCGCGGCCATCTGCGACCGCATCTACGTGATGTACGCGGGCCGGATCGTCGAGGAGCAGGCCACCGGCGAGCTCTTCGCCCGGCCCCGGCACCCGTACACGGCCGGGCTGCTGGCGGCCACGCCCCGGCTGGAGTCGCACGAGCCGCCGCACGGCGTGCCCGGCAGGCCGTTGTCGCTGGCCGAGTCCCCGGCCGGGTGCGCCTTCGAGGCCCGTTGCGGTCTGGCCGTCGAGCGATGCCGGGAGCAACGGCCCGACCTGGAGATCCTGGAACGCGCGCGGGTGGCGTGCCTGAGAGCTGGAGAGCCGGTCCATGACTGAGAACGTGCTGGAGGTCGAGGGGCTGCGCAAGGCGTACGGCCACAAGGCGGCCGTGGACGGCGTCTCCTTCTCGCTGCGGGCCGGCGGCTCGCTCGCCGTGGTGGGCGAGTCGGGCTCGGGCAAGACGACGACCGCGCGGATGCTCGTCGGCCTGGAGATCCCGGACGCCGGGCGGATCAGCGTCGAGGGCCGGAACCGCTCCCGCGCCCCGCGGGGCCGCCGGGCCAGGCTGTCGCGGGCGCGCGAGATCCAGATGGTCTTCCAGGACCCCTACCTCTCCCTGGATCCGCGGATCAGCGTGGGCGAATGCGTGGAGGAGCCGCTACGGCTGCATTTCGCCCTGGACAAGCAGGCCCGCCGGGCCCGGCGCGAGGAACTGCTGGAGCGCGTCGGGCTCGGCGAGCGTGAGGCCGCCGTACGGCCCAGGCGGTTGTCCGGCGGCCAGCGCCAGCGGGTCGCCATCGCCCGCGCGCTGGCCACCGCGCCGAAGGTGCTGATCCTGGACGAGGCCACCTCGGCGCTCGACGTGTCCATCCAGGCGCAGATCCTCGACCTGCTGGCGAGCATCCGCCGCGACCTCGACATCGCCTACCTGTTCATCACCCACGACCTGGCCCTGGTCCGGCACGCGGCCGACGACATCGTCGTGCTCCACCGCGGCAAGGTCGTCGAGGCCGGGCCGACCGCGCAGGTCCTGGCCGCCCCCCAGCATCCCTACACCCGCCTGCTGCTGCACTCCGTGCCGCGGCCGGGCTGGGATCCCGCCCAGATCGCCGCCGACCGGCGCGCCCTTCAGGAGATCATGTGAGTGAGCTCGCACACCTGTCCGCCACGCAAGCCCTGAAGCTGTTCAGGACCCGGGCCCTGTCGCCCGTCGAGCTCATGACCGCGGTCATCGAGCGGGCCGAGGCCGTCGAGCCGCGGGTCAACGCGCTCAGCGAGACGATGTTCGACGAGGCGCTCGACCAGGCCAGGAAGGCCGAGCGCGCCTACCTCGGCAACGGGTCGCCGCGACCGCTCGAAGGGCTGCCGGTCGCCACCAAGGACGAGCAGCCGATCGCGGGGATGCGCGCCAGCGACGGTTCCCTGGCCTACGCCGGCCACGTCGCCGACACCACCCATCCGGTCGTCGAACGGGTCGTCGCCGCCGGCGGGATCGTCCATGCCCGCACCACCACGCCGGAGTTCTGCTGCGCCGCCTACACGCACTCCCGGCTGTGGGGCCTCACCCGTAACCCCTGGAACCTGGACTACTCGCCCGGCGGTTCCTCAGGCGGCGCGGGCGCGGCCCTGGCGTCGGGGACGGCGACGCTCGCCACGGGGTCCGACATCGGCGGCTCGATCCGGCTGCCCGCCGCGGCCACCGGCACAGTCGGATACAAGCCGCCTTACGGGCGGGTGCCCGCGATGTCGCCGTACAACCTGGACCACTACTGCCATGACGGGCCGATGGCCCGTACCGTCGCCGACTGCGCGCTCCTGCAGAACGTCATCGTCGGGCCGCACCCGGCCGACGTCGTCTCCATCCGCCCCGCCGTACACCTCCCCGAACGCCTCGGCGACGTCGCGGGGCTGCGCATCGCCTATTCTCCCGACCTGGGGAACTGGGAGATCGAGCCGGACGTCGCGGCCAACACCCGCGCGGTCGCCGACGCGCTGGCCGCGGCCGGCGCCATCGTGGAGCAGGTGGAGGTGCCGTTGCGGCGCGCCGACGTCATGCGCGCGGCCTTCATCCACTTCGGCGCCATCTTCGGCCCCATGGTCGACGGCGTGGCGGACACACACCGCGACGAGCTCACGCCCTACGCCCTCGCCTTCGCCGAGGACTCGCGCGCCGCGCTGGCGCGGGACGGCTTCCTGGCCGGGCTGGAGCTGGAGGGCCGTATCTACGCCGTGATCGGCGACCTGCTCGACCGGTACGACGCGCTGATCTGCCCCACCGCGGGCACCGCTGCGCTGCCCGCGGGCGAGGACTACGTGGACACCAAGCTGACGGTCAACGGGGTCCAGTTCGACCACTACCTGGAGTACTCGCTGACGACCGTCTTCAACATCGCCAGCCGCTGCCCCGTGCTCAACGTCCCGTCCGGTCTCGCGTCGAACGGCGTGCCGACGGGGACGCAGATCGTCGGCCGCAGCTACGACGACGCGACGGTCTTCCACATCGGCGCCGCCGTCGAACGCGTCCTGCCGTGGCCCACCCGCCCGCAGCTCTGAGGAGACTTACATGGCTTTTGCCGACAAAACTGCCGACATCGTGTTCCTCAACGGCCGGGTGCGTCCCATGGCCGGCGCTCCCAGCCGCGCGGTGGCCGTGCGCGACGGGCGGATCCTGGCGCTCGGCGAGGTCGAGGAGGTGCGCGACCTGGCCGGCCCGCGGACCGAGATCGTCGATCTGGCCGGCCGGACCCTGCTTCCCGGGTTCCAGGACGCCCACGTGCACCCGGTGCTGGCCGGGCTCTCCATGACCCGGTGCGACCTGCACGAGGCGCGGGACGCCGCCGACGCCCTCGCCGTCGTCCGCGCGTACGCCGCGGCCAATCCCGAGGTGCGCTGGATCTCCGGCGGCGGATGGTCCATGGAATGGTTCCCCGGCGGCACGCCGAGCCGGATCGCCCTCGACGAGGTCGTCCCCGACCGACCGGTCTACCTGACCAACAGGGACGGGCACGGCGCGTGGGTCAACACCGAGGCCCTGCGGCTGTGCGGCGTCCACGACGGAACCCCCGACCCGAACGACGGGCGCATCGAGCGCGAACCGGACGGAACCCCTCAAGGAACCCTGCACGAGGGCGCCGCCTCGCTCGTGGGCAGGCACGTGCCCGAGCCCACGGAGGAGGACCTGCTCCGCGGCCTCCAGGCCGGCCAGCGACGCCTGCACCAGGCCGGAGTGACGGCCTGGCAGGACGCGATGGTCGGCCCGGAGGTCCAGCGCGCCTACGAAGCCGCCGCCGACGCCTCGATACTCACCGGGCGCGTGGTCGGCGCCCTGTGGTGGGATCGGGACCGGGGCGAGGAGCAGATCCCCGAACTGCTCGCCCGCCGTACCACCACCGGACGGTTCAGAGCCACCAGCGTGAAGATCATGCAGGACGGCGTGGCGGAGAACTACACCGCCGCCATGACCTCCCCCTACCTGGACGGCTGTGGATGCCGGACCGGCAACAGCGGCATCAGCTTCGTCGGGCCCGAGGACCTGCGCGCCTACGTCACCCGGCTGGACGCCGTCGGGGTCCAGGTCCACGTGCACGCCGTCGGCGACCGGGCCGCCCGGGAGGCGCTGGACGCGTTCGAGGCGGCGCTCAAGGTCAACGGGCGCAAGGGCAACCGGCATCACATCGCCCATCTGCAGGTCGTCCATCCCGACGACGTGCCGCGCTTCGCGGCCCTGGAGGTCACCGCCAACATCCAGCCGTTGTGGGCGGCGCACGAGCCGCAGATGGACGAGCTGACCATTCCCTTCCTCGGCGACCGGCGCGCCGCCTGGCAGTACCCCTTCGGCGACCTCCTGCGCTCGGGCGCCGCCCTCGCCGCGGGCAGCGACTGGCCGGTCAGCAGCCCGGACCCGTTCCTCGGCATCCACGTCGCCGTCAACCGGATGCTCCCCGACGGATCGGGGCGGCCGTTCCTGCCCGCGCAGCGCCTGCCGGTGGCGGCGGCCCTGTCGGCGTACACGATCGGCACCGCCCGGATCAACCACCTCGACACCAGGACCGGGACCATCGAGCCCGGCAAGCTCGCCGACCTCATCGTCACCGACGCCGACCCGTTCGCCGTAACCCCCGGTGACCTGGGCGGCATCACCGTCCTGGCCACCTACGTGGAGGGACGACAGGTGCACGCGCATCCGTCCTTCTGACCGCTCGCCGCCGAGTGAACCGGCCCCCCATCGAGGATGGGGGAGCCCGGTCGAGATCACGGGGTGGTGCCCATGCCGTACTGGGCCGCCTGCAATGACCACAGCTCCGCGTATTCCCCGCCGAGATCCAGCAGCTCCTGGTGGCTGCCGCTCTCCGTGACCCGGCCGTCCTGCAGGACGAAGATGCGGTCGGCGTGCTGCACCGAGTGCAGGCGATGGGTGATGAGGATGACCGTGCGTCCGCCGGCCAGGGCGCGCACACCGGCGAAGGTCTCGGCCTCGGCGCGGGGATCGAGGGCGGCGGTCGGCTCGTCCAGGACCAGCACGGGCGCGTCCCGGAAGTACGCGCGGGTGACCGCGATGCGCTGCCACTGCCCGCCCGACAGGTCGACCCCGCCCTGGTACTCGGGGGCGAGCAGCGTGTCCCAGCCGTCCCGCAGGGAGGCGATGAGATCGGTGGCGCCGGAGGCCGCGGCGGCGCAGGCGAGCGCTTCGGGGGTGGGGCCGGTGGTGTGGCGGCCGATGGCGACGTTGGCGGACACGGTGAAGGGCCATCGTTCGTAGCCCTGGGACAGCAGGGCCACCTGGTCGAAGAGCTGGGTTCGGTCGAGGTCGGTGGTGGGTGTGCCGTCCCAGGTGACCGATCCGGATTCGGGGAGGTAGAGGCCGGTGAGAAGTTTCGCCAGCGTGGTCTTCCCGGAGCCGTTGTGCCCGACCAGGGCGACGATCTGGCCGCGGCTGATGGTGAGGTCGACGCCGTCGAGGGCGGGCTCGTCGGCGTTGGGGTAGCTGAAGCGCAGGTCGCGTGCCTCGATCAGGTCGGGACCGTCGGCCCGCCGCAGGCCGGTGCCGTCGCGGGGGATGGCCAGGCGTTCGGCCTGGCGGCAGGCGGCGGCCCAGTCCTCGGTGTAGAGGCCGTGTTCGAACACGTTGTTGATCGAATAGATCAGGTTGCCCAGCTGACTGGTGCCGGTCTGGATGGCCAGGACGGCGGTGCCGGCGGCGGCCAGCTGCATGCGTCCGGTGATCAGGAGCCAGCCGAGCACCACGTAGGTGGCGCCCGTCGTCAGGCCGCTCAGTGCCCCGGCCAGCAGTTCGCCTCCGGCGTCGGCGCGGGCGAGGCGGGCCTGCTCCCGTGCCGAGCGCAGGGCCATCCGGTCGTGGTGGCGGAGCAGGAAGTCCCCGGCGGCGTGCGCGCGGATCTCCTCGGCGGGGTCGGCTCCGACCAGGAGCTGGGCCAGGCTGCGCTGCTGCCGTAGGGGAGTCAGCCACCGCAGGCGGGAGGCCTTGCGGCGCAGAGTGGAGCGCACCAGCGCCCAGGCGCGCGGCAGGATGATGAGCGGCAGCAGCGGCAGCAGCAGAGGGTGCAGCACACCCAGGACGCCGGCGGCGGCGGTCATGCCCATCAGCGCTTTCAGCATGCGGATGACCTGATCGATGACGATGTCGATCCATCCGGCCCCGAACTGCGCGGCCTCCAGGAGATCGTGGAACTGGGCGCCCTGGAAGTGCAGCAGCTCGACGTTCGCGGCGCGGCTGAGGAGCTCGTCGTAGGCGAGGTGCTCGACCTTCGGCTGGAGCCGGCCGGAGGCGGCACCGGACCAGGCGGTCAACACCGCGACGCTGATGCCGGCGGCCGCGACCAGGACCAGCGCCGGCACGGCGGCCTTGACGCGGTCGGGGGTGGGCCCCACCGCGAGGATCTGCTGCAGGACCCGGTTGGTGGCCAGCAGGCCGAACGCGGTCGCGGCGCCGACGATGAGCTGGCAGGCCACGACGATCACGAGCGCGGCCGGGTCG
>NZ_JBSFGJ010000527.1:0-6006 GCF_053596515.1 Nonomuraea sp. NPDC001684 | reverse complement strand
CGAACTGGCTCCACCCACCGGTGCCCTGCTCGCGAGGCTCGTTCGCGTTCATCTGTCATCTCCCTCAAGTCCCTATGACTCAAGGGTGCCAAGAGCCGGTGCGCATCCCGCCGGGCGTCACCCCGGCGGCGGAGAGCGTCACCCGCAGCGTCGCCTTCTGGCCCTTGGCCAGCTCGCCCGCCTGCGGCGTGACCGACGCCCAGTCGGCGTCGCTCGTCACCGTGTAGGCGGTGGGGGAGCCCAGGTTCGTCAGCTCCAGCGTGCGCGTCCTGGTCGCCCCGGCGGGCATGACCGCGGTCAGCTCGGCGGCCGAGGCGCTCACCCGGCCGGTGACCAGGGCGGTGTCGATCCTGGTCAGCGTGCCGGGCGCGACCGTGACCGGCTTGGTGAAGGTGCCGTAGTTCTCCTTGGCCACCACCACGTCGTGGTCGCCCGCCGGGACCTGCCCGAAGAACGACCCGTCCGCGCCGGTCGTGAACGAGGCCACGTCGCCCAGCTTCACCGACGCCCCGGCCAGCGGCTGGCCGTCGTTGGCGTCGGTGACCACGCCGGTCACCAGGCCGTGCCGGCTCGCGGTGAACGTCACGCCCCGGCCGGTGGCCAGCGCGGCCTCCTCGTAGGAGTAGAGCAGCGCGTCCGTGCCGGCCGCGTTCTCGATGCCGACCGTGGCGCTGGCGCCCTGTTCGCGCTCGCTCTCGACGTCCTTGTACCGGAAGGAGACCGAGCCGTCCTCGCCCAGCAGCGCCGCGAACGACACCCGCTCGCCGGTCCCGCTGTAGAAGGTGACGTTGCGCCACTCCACGACGTACTGGCGGTGCGGGGCCGTGCCTGCCACGCCGGTGTAGACGCCCGCCTCGGCGTCCACCTTCAGGTCGTCCCAGTACGGGTAGACCGCGTTGTTCGGCGTGCCCGTGCCCGGCAGGCGGCTGTTGCTGCCCGTGGTGACCCGGTCGGCGGCGAAGGTGACGAGCCCGTTCGTGCTGATCCACGCCCTGGACTGCCCGGTTCCGTAGAACGGGACCGCGAACGGCAGCGTCACCTGCACGGCCTCGTCGTCGCCGGTCAGCGCCAGCTTCTCGGTCCCGGCGACGTACGGCTGCGCCGCCGCCCGGCAGGTGTAGCCGAAGCCGTCGCCGCGCAGCGGCAGCTCCACGTCCCTGACCGTGCTCCCGTCGTCCCCGTCTATGGAGACCTGCGCGCTCCCGGCGCTGGAGCAGCGCGAGACCGGGGTGACCGTCAGCGTGTACGTCCCGCGCGGCAGCGTCATCGTGTACCGGCCGGAGGCGTCGGTGACCGCGCTCACCGGCGTGCCGCCGGCGGCCACGGTCGCGCCCGGCTCGGGCACGCCGGCCGTGCTCACCGTGCCCGACAGCGTGCCGGACGGCTGCCGGACGAGCGTCACGTCGCCGGTCGTGACCTGCTCGGCGGTCACCGTGGCGGTGGCGCTGCCGCGGTCGTAGCCGAACTTCTCCGCCGTCAGCGCGTACTCGCCGGGCAGCAGGCGCGGGATCGTGTACGTGCCGTCCTGCCCGGTGACGACCGCGCGCGCCAGCGGCCCGGTCACCTTGACCGTCACGCCCGGCACCGGCTCGCCGGCCGCCGTGACCGTGCCGCGCAGCTCGCCCAGCCCCTCGTCCGGCGCGGCCTGGACGGCGGCGTAGGCGTCCAGCCGGCCCTCGCCCCAGACGTTGTTGTCGGCCGCGGTGCCGCCGCAGCTCGTGTCGGCCACATCGATCGCCGTGCGGTCCAGCAGCGGCCGGGTCGCGGCCACGTCGCCCTGCAGCCGGGGCGCGGCCGACCAGATCAGCGCCACCGTGGCGGCCACGTGCGGAGAGGCCATCGAGGTGCCGGTGTAGGAGTCGTAGTCGTCGTCCGGGACGGCGGAGCGCACGTTCACCGCGGGGGCCGCGATGTTCGGCTTGATCTCGCCGTCCTGGCCCTCGCCCTTGCTCGACCTGCTGTACAGCACGTTGTTGACGTCGAAGCCGCCCGCGCTGTAGCTGATCGCGTACTGGCCGGGCGAGCCGCTGGTGCGGCAGGCCGGTCCCTCGTTGCCGTTGGCGAAGGCGGGGAAGATGCCCGCGGCCACCCACGCCTGGACGGTCTCGACGTACCACGGGTCGAACCCGTTGCCGCCCCAGGAGTTGTTGACGATGTCCGGCGCGAGGTCGGGACGCGGGTTGGCGCCGTTCAGGTCGGTCGGGGCCAGCACCCATTGGCCGGCGGCCAGCAGCGAGGCGTCCGTGCAGGTGTTGACCTCGCAGCCCTTGGCGGCGATCCAGCGCACGCCGGGCGCCACGCCGATGCCGTTCGCGCCCGCCATCGTGCCCATGACGTGCGTGCCGTGGCCGTTGTTGTCGCACGGCGCCGCCGAGGGGCAGACGCGCGCCGGGTCGAACCAGTTGTAGTCGTGGGTGTAGGAGCCGTCGGGGTTCCTGCCCCGGTAGCTCGCGGCCAGGTCGGGGTGGTCGTACTGGACGCCGGAGTCGATGGAGGCGACCACGATGCCCTCGCCCCGGTCGCCCAGCTCGCTCCACACCCGCGGGGCGCCGATCCGGTCGACGTTCCACTCGACCGCGCCGGCCCTGGGCTCGGCCCGGCCGGTCACGGGCTCGGGCAGCGCCACGACGGTGACCGGGTCGATCCGGTCCACCTCGGGCAGCTCGCTGATCGCCGACGCCAGCTTGGCGTCCGCGGTCACCCGTACGGCGTCGACGATCCAGTACGAGGTGTAGTCGGCCTTCTGGGCGTCCAGCAGCTTGACCAGCCCGGCCTGCGAGGTCCTGGCCCGCTCGGTCTTGGCCTGGTAGACCAGCTGCGTCCTGGCCCGTTTGGTGGCGGCCCGGCGGGCGGCACCGAGGTCGGCGGTGCCCTTCATCCGGACCCAGAAGGTGGCCTTGCCGTCCTTGTCCAGCTCGGCCTGGACGGTCTGGGAGATCTTGCCGGGATCGGGCGCCGCGTGCGCCGGGGCCTGGGGGACGGCCAGGGCGGCGGCGGTGACGATCCCGGTCAGGATCGCACGCCAGGTGAGGGTGTTGCGCACGTGCTCTCCTTCACGACGTTCACGACGGTGAGGAAGAGGTGATCTTTCCGCCTCTGTCGAGAAGGGTGAAGAGATCCTGTCGGGAAAGCAAGGGCGCTGATCCTAACAAGCTCGGATAAGTCCCGAAATGTAATGTGGTCAGCTGAAATGTCGCCACATCGGCCAGGTGGCGGACCACGGCCGGACGGGATCCCGGCAGAGCCACACCGGCATGCCCTGCTCCTCGTTGTCGACGTCCACGCCGTTGTCCACGAGGGCCTTCTGCTCGCAGGAGCCGAACAGCGCGCGGGCCCGGCCGCCCGCGTTCACCAGGATCGCCACGGTCGCGTCGTCCGGCGGCGGGCCGTACGCCCAGAGCTGGTTGTGGCCGGAGTACACGCGGGTCAGGCCCGCCCGGCCGAGGGCGCCGTACTCGCCGTAGTTGCCCGTCACGACCACCGCGCGGGCCTGCTCGTCCGGCGGCAGCGACCGCAGCACGCCGCCGACGGCGGCGGCGAAGCGGGGCCAGCCGACCGACTCGCGGGCCACCTCGTTGATCGCCGGCACCGGCGTGGCGGCCAGCGCGCCGACCGGCACGAGCGGCAGCGCGAGCACCGCGCAGGCCGCCGCGTTGACCGCGAGGAACGCCCACGCCGCGCGCACCCGCCCGGCCCGCGCCCGCGACACGCTCACGCACCCGGCCGCGAACAGCGCCACGATCAGTCCCGCGGTGTAGTCGAAACGCCCGCCGCTGACCAGCGTCAGCACCGCCGTCACCGGATAGGCCACCGCCACCGCCCGCACCCGCCGGTCGCGCCACAGCCGGACGAACCCCAGCGCCGCGACCACCGACACCACCGGCCCGAACAGCGTGAGCTGCATCGGCACGAACATCACCCGCATCTCGGCGCCCTTGTCCGCGCTGAGCGCGGCGGCCATCGACAGCTGCGGCCAGCCGTGCGTGGCCTGGTAGACCAGGTTCGGCGCGGCCAGCACGGCGGCCACCAGCGCGCCGCCCCACAACCACGGGCTGCCCAGCGCCCGCCGCGGCCCGGCGATCAGCAGGCCCGCCGCCAGGCCCAGCACCAGCAGCGCGATGAGGTGCTTGTTGTAGGTGGCCAGCCCGATCACCGCGCCCGCCGCGAGCCACCAGCGCGGCTGCTCGCGCAGCAGCGCCCGGAGCGCGAACAGGAGCGCCGCCGTCCACAGCGGCAGGTCGAAGCTGACCGTCAGCAGCGTGTGCGCCGCGATCAGCGTGTACGCCCCGGTCGCCGCGCCCACGGCGGCCATCGTCTGGGCGAGCCGGTCGCCGCCCAGTTCCCGCGCCACCAGCGCCACCAGCACGACCACGGCCGCCGCGGCCAGCGCGGGGAACACCCGCAGCGCCGTCACCGTGTCGCCGAACAGCCCGAGCGCCGCCTTGCCCAGCATGGGCGTCAGCGGGGGCTGGTCGACGTACCCCCAGGCCGGGTGGCCGGCCAGGACCCGGAAGTACAGCTCGTCGCGGTGGTAGCCGTACCAGGGGCTCAGTGCGAGGGCCACGCCGGCGGTCAGGACCGCGGTCACCGTCACCGGACGCCACGCCCAGGGCCGTTCCATGGACGTCGAGGCTAGATCCATTGCCCGCCCTTTGTCACTGCCTGAGCGGGTGTCGCGTTGCGCGATCTTGGTCCGGCGGTTAACCTGGGGGGCATGCGAAATCGCCCTCAGATCCAGTGGTGGCGCCGCTCCTAGGCGGCGCGTTTTCGCATTCCTCTCAAAGGACGGCCGCCCCGGATGGCGGCCTTTCTCGTGTCCGCCCCCGGGGCCTCATGATGTGACGTGGTAAGGGGCAGCAAGTGGAGACCAGCGGATATACCACCGCCGGGGGCGTCGGCGTCGAGCGCGAGGCACGCGACGTGTCGGAAGAGGCGCTCGAAGAGATCGTGACCGCGCTCGGCGAGCGGCGCGGCGGCGCCTTCTCGTCGGGCATGGACTACCCGGGCCGCTACAGCCGATGGGCCTTCGGCTACGTCGACCCCTGCCTGGAGCTGGTCGCCAAGGGGCGGGTCATCTCGGCGACCGCGCTCAACGAGCGCGGCAGGGTCGTGCTGCCCGCCGTGGCCTCCTGCCTGCTCGCCGCCGGCAAGCCGGTCAGCGAGCCGACGCCCGACCGCGTCGAGGTGCACGTCCCGGAGTCCGAAGACCTGCTGCCGGAGGAGATGCGCAGCCGCCGGCCCACCGTGTTCACCGCGATCCGCGAGGTCATCGCCGCCTTCGCGGGCGACGACCCCCACCTCGGCCTCTACGGCTCCTTCGGCTACGACCTGGCCTTCCAGTTCGAGCCCATCCGGCAGGAGCTGGCCCGTCCCGACGACCAGCGTGACCTGGTGCTCCACCTGCCCGACCGGATCGTCGTCATCGACCGCCAGCGCGAGACCAGCGTCGAGTACCGCTACGAGTTCACCGTCGACGGCGCCACCACCCGCGGCCTGGAGCGCACCGGCAGCTCCGTCCCGCAGGTCGTCCCCGGCGAGCTGCCGAAGGACCCGGTGCGCGGCGAGTACGCCAAGGTCGTGGCCGCCGCCAAGGAGCGGTTCAAGCGCGGCGACCTGTTCGAGGTCGTGCCCGGCCAGGTCTTCCACGCCGTCTGCACCGACCCGTCGGCCTTCTACCGCGGCCTGCGCCACAGCAACCCGGCGCCGTACGAGTTCATCATCAGCCTCGGCGACGGCGAGCACCTCGTGGGCGCCTCGCCCGAGATGTACGTCCGGGTCAACGGCGACCGCGTCGAGACCTGCCCCATCTCCGGCACCATCGCCCGCGGCAGCAACCCGGTCGAGGACGCCGAGGCCATCCGCACCCTCCTGAGCAGCGTCAAGGAGGAGTCGGAGCTGACCATGTGCACCGACGTCGACCGCAACGACAAGTCGCGCATCTGCGTCCCCGGCACGGTCAAGGTCATCGGCCGCCGCCAGATCGAGCTCTACTCGCGCCTGATCCAC
>NZ_JBSFGJ010000526.1:0-6027 GCF_053596515.1 Nonomuraea sp. NPDC001684 | reverse complement strand
CTGGTGCCGATGCCCTCCACCCGCACGCCGAGCTGCTCCAGGAAGAAGCACAGGTCCTGCACCATGTAGTTGGAGGAGGCGTTGCGGATCACCGTCACCCCCGGATGCCGGGCCGCGGCCAGCAGCGCGTTCTCCGTCACGGTGTCGCCGCGCTCGGTCAGCACGATCGGCCGCGCCGGGGCGGCGCCGCCGTCCACCTTGGCGTGGTAGAAACCGCCCGTCGCGGTGATGTCCAGCCCGAAGTGCTTCAGCGCCGACATGTGCGGCTGGACGGTACGCGTGCCCAGGTCGCAGCCGCCCGCGTACGGGATCTGGAATTCCCCCGTACGGTGCATCAACGGCCCCAGGAACATGATCACGCTGCGGGTACGGCGGGCCGCCTCGGTGTCCATCGCCTCCAGCTCCAGCCGGGCCGGCGGCACGATCTCCAGGTCACTGCCCTCGTTGATCCACCGCGCCCGCACCCCGATCGAGGCCAGCACCTCCAGGATCCGGTAGACCTCCTCGATCCGCGCCACCTTGCGCAAGATCGTGCGGCCGTTGTTCAGCAGCGACGCGCACAACAACGCCACACAGGCGTTCTTGGACGTCTTGACGTCGATGCTGCCCGACAGCCGGCGCCCGCCCACCACCCGCAGATGCATCGGACCGGCATACCCCAGGGACACGATCTCGCTGTCGAGCGCCTCCCCGATCCGGGCGATCATCTCAAGACTGATGTTCTGGTTGCCGCGCTCGATCCGGTTGACCGCGCTCTGACTCGTCGCCAGCGCATCGGCCAGCTGAAGCTGCGTCCAACCGCGATGCTGACGCGCATCCCGGATGAGCCGGCCGATCCGCACAAGGTAATCATCTGCCACAACACACGACCATATCTCACATATGAGATGCCGCCGCGACCCCGGGTCCCGACGCGCCGGACAGCTCCCGATGACCCGCCAGATGCGGGGGAGTGGCCTGCGCCCGCGCCTTGCCCACGAACGCCCGGCGCGCCTCCCGGAACCCGTTGCGGTCGTCGAACATGTCCCGGCTCATCTCCGCCAGCTCCTCGGCCCGGTAGGCGTCCAGCGGCTTGCGCCGTTCGTCGGCCTCCCGTGCCTGCCGCCGCGCCGCCAGCAACGCCTCGTAGGAGGAGTCCTGGGCCAGCCGGTGCGCGAAGTCCACCACCCGCCGCTCGAACTCCTGCCGCGACCCGCCCGCCACCCGATCGGCCAGCCCCAGCTCCACCGCCTCGGCGGCCCCCACCGGCAACGCCCGCCCGGTCAGCTCAGCCGCCGCCTGCGCCCCCACCCGCCGCGGCAGCACGTACGTCCAGAACTCACTGCCGAACAACCCCATCGTCCGGTAATGCGGATTGAGCACCACCGGCTCCCGCACGATCACCCGGTCGGCGCCCAGCCCCATCATCACCCCGCCCGCCCCCGCGTTCCCCGCGATCGACGTCACCACCAGCTGCGACGTGCACGCCACGATCTCCCGGCACACCGCGTTGATCGCGTTGATGTTCATCCACGCCTCAAGCTCCGGATGGCGCGCCGCCTCGATCACGTTCAGGTGGATGCCGTTGGAGAACACCTCGCCGCCGCGCACCACCAGCACCCGCGTGTCCTGCGCCGCCGCGTACCGCAACGCCGCCGCCAGCCGCCGGCACTGATCGGTGGACATCGCGCCGTTGTAGAAGTCGAAGCTCACCACCCCGACCTCCTCGCCGCGCTCGTAGGTGATCTCGCTGTAGCCGGCCCGCTCACCCACACCCGCCAGCCGCTCACCCAGCACCATCGTCGCCGGCAGCTTCACGCCACTCACCTGCGAGCCCGCCTCTGCGCCCGCCTCCAGGCGCAGGTGGCCCACCCACACGGTTCCCTGACCGGTGTGCACCAGCACCGCACCCTCACGCCGGGCCGCCACCGCCCCCGGCGCGCCGGCCAGATCGGGACCCCTGTGCACGTCGAACACCCGCACCGGCAATTCGCACAACCGGGCCCGGCCGCCCGGCGCCCCATCAGCCGCCCGCACCAGCCGCACGATCTCCTCGGCCGGCTGCTCCCAGGAGAACTCCCGGTCGGCGTGCCGCATCGGCCGCCGCAGCCGCCCCGTCACCTCGGGGGAGCGGTAGTCCAGCGGCGCCGGCGCGAACAACGGATCGGCCGCCTTGCCCGCGACCTCGGCCACCAGCTCCACCGCCGCGTCGGCCACCGGCCCGTTGTACAGCGCCGACTTGCGCGGCGGCTCCGACGGCATCGGGAACGTCCGCCACCCCCAGATGGGGCCGGCGTCCATCTCCTCCACCGCCTGCAGCGCCGTCACCCCCCACTCGCGCTCGCCTTCGGCGATCGCCCAGTCCAGCGACGACGGCCCCCGGTCCCCGGGCGGCCCCGGATGGATGATCACCGTACGGTGCCCGCGCCACAACGCCTCCGGCACCCGCTCCTTCAGGAACGGGCAGATGACCAGGTCCGGCTTGACCAGCTCGGCCGCCTCCACCATGACCCGCTCGGAGATCGCCAGCTCGACGCTCACATCATGGCCGGCCCGCCGCAGCTCCAGCCAGGCACGCTGGGTCAGGCCGTTGAACGAGGAACACAGGAGCAGGATGCGCAACGCGGAACTTCCTTCACCGAGACGTCAAGGGCAGCGGGCAGGGGAGAGGCGTCAACCGATCGTGAGCGGACGAACACCGCCAGTACCGGCATTAACGGCAGTCCCATGAGGCCCAGGCATCTCTAGATGTTGACACGAATCTTCCACCGATGCTGACAAATCACCACAGACAGCCAGGCTGAGCAGCCAAATTGCCCTGATATGCCCGGAAAAATCCTGGCGGGGGAGACACCTCAACCCCGACCAGCAACCCCACCCGAAACCCACCGCAAGGGACAACCCGCCCCACAATGGATCACATGGACACCCGCGCCGCCGCCCAGCACTTCGCCGACACCTGGCAACACGGCTGGACCCACCACGACACCACCGCCATCATCGCCCTCTACAGCGACGACGCCACCCACACCAGCATGCCCTTCCGCCCACCCCACCACGGAAAAGACGCCATCGCCGACTACATCCGGCAATCCTTCACCGGCGAAAGCGACCCCCACGTCACCTTCACCACCCCCATCGTCGACGGCGACCAGGCCGCCATCGAATACCGGGTCCACGCCCTCGACAACGGCCACCCCGTCACCCTCGCGGGCTGCGTCTTCGCCCGCTTCAACCCCGACGGCCTGGCCATACAGACCCGCGACTACTGGCACACCACCCCAGGCCACCGATAAGCAGAGAATTCAGCGCCGCCCCATCGGCACCGGCGCCACCACCCCCGGGACCGGCAACGGACGCGCCACCTGCCGCGTCTCCTCAACCTCCGCCACCTCAGCACGCCGCTCGGCGTGCCCACCCCCGCAATACCCGTTCGTCAGGATCAACCGCCCCCGCAGCGGCGTGTACGCCTCCCTGTCGGAAGCAGGCAGAACCCCCTGACACACCGGACATAAAACCGACTGGTTCCCCACGTGCTGCTCCTCTCGCTGAGCGAATAGCAGGAGCTCTACCCTAAAACCACCGAACATGACAAAGACAGTGAATCAACACGCCGTCAAAGCCCCCGTCAGCCCCCAACAGAGCCCCGCCACACACCCCACCACCCCACAAAACCCCAGATCACACCCCCATGCCCAATTCACCCGCCAAGATCACAATGAAGGCGGAAACACCCGAAAAAACTTCCCACCAACCCCACAAGCAACCCCAGGGAACCACCGATGACGAGCCACCCCTATCCACCCCAGTCCTGGCTCACACCACACGCCCACGCCACCCTCTCACCCATCCACGGCACCGGCCTGTTCGCCCGCGAACACATCCACGAAGGCGAAACCGTCATGCGGCTGGGCGGCCACCTGATCGACAACCACACCCTGGCCACCCTCACCCCGCCCTACAGCAGCCTCACCGTCCAGGAAAACCTCCACCTGCTCCTCGACCCGGACCACCCGGCGCGCTACGGCAACCACTCCTGCGAACCCAACCTCTGGCACACCGACGCCACCACCCTGACCGCCCGCACACACATCACCCCCGGCCAAGAGCTCACCATCGACTACGCCACCCACAGCGGCCTCGCCACCTGGTCCATGACCTGCCACTGCGCCACACCCAACTGCCGGGAAACCGTCACCGGCGACGACTGGCGACTGCCACACCTCCAACTCACCTACGGCACCCACTGGAGCCCACCCCTGCTCAACCGCATCAACCAGGAACAACCGCGCACCTAGCCCACGCCTCCGCGCCCGTGAGCTACCCTCTGCACATGGCCAAGTTCCTCGCCGTCCTCAACGGCGCCGCCGACAACGCCGACAAGGCCGAACTCACCGAGCAGCAGCAGAACGAGTTCATGCACGCATGGGCGGCATGGGCCCAGAAGAACGAGCACGCCCTGATCGACCCCGGAGCACCACTCTTCCGCAAGAAACTGGTGACGACCCACGGCATCGAGGACTTCACCGACGCCAAGACCGGATACGCGATCGTGGAGGCCGACACCCACCAAGACGCGGCACAGCTCTTCAGCGACCACCCTCACATCGCCCTGATGCCCGGCAACTCGATCGAAGTCCTCGAGTGCCCACCCATCCCGTCCTGAGAAGCGCGGGCCCCACCACCCCAGCGCCCCTCACGGGATGAACAAAGACCCACTCACCCCCACCGGCTCCCACAGGCCGAGCGCCCGCAGCAGATTCCTCGCCAACGCCCGATGCCCGTACTCATTGGGATGACACCCGGACCCCATCCAATGCTCGCCACCGTCCCAGGCCGCATGATGATCCACCAACACGTCCGCCTCCAGCGAGCGCACCACCTCGGCATAAGCCGGCAGATCAGCCCAGCCGGACTCCGGCGCCCGATTCGGCGTCTGAAGCACCACCTTCGCCCCCGCCTCCCGCACCCGGGAAACCACCGCGGCATAGTCACGGGCAAAAGCCGCAAGACCCGCCGACCCCGCCCCACAGTCGTTCAGCCCGAACATCAGCACCACCACATCAGGCCGATGACGCAACACCGCGTTCTCCACATCGAGCTCAGAGACCTTCTGACCACTCACCCCGGTGTTGATCACCACATCGGACGGCCGGTTCAGCTCGAACCGCACCCGCTCGGCGAACAACTGCGTGTAGTCACGCCACCCGAACGTGTGCAACGCCCCCTGAGTCACGCTGTCACCCGTGAACAACCACACCGTGCTCATCCCGATCACCACACCCCAGACGACGACAATGCCGCACGAAAGGCTAGACGATCACCGCCCCGACCACCCTGCACGGGGGAGTAGCGCTACGAACGAACGCTGGACAACCATCGAAAGGTAGCGCCGCCGACACAACCGCCCGTCGGCCTCATCCGCAAAGGGGAGGCCGAACCGCGCCGCCGAGCCTCAGGCGCCAGAAGCGGATCGCCCATCCGCCACGTACGCGCAGACCCTCCGGCGGGGAGCACGACAGCGATCGCACCCGAGTTCGATCCGCGCAGCCGCCGAACGCAGCCGACCACCACCGCGACGGCACACCCACCCGCGACCGGAAGCGCGGAGGAGGCCCTCGATCAGCTCTACTTGACATAATGTTCATTATCGAGCAACCAGCCAACGCCACGACGCAGCAAAGACACCCCGCATGAACAGTCACCCGCCGGGCAGATTTCCACCATGCCCAGCCTGACGTCCAGCCAGCTCCTCGCCGCCCCGCCGGCTCTGGCCGCCTCGACGGCCGGCCTCGTCGCACTCACCGCGGTCATCGTCGCCGCCGTCATCTGGCTGATCATTCTGGCCGTACGGTTCACCAAGAGCCCCCGCAATCGCCCCAACCCCAGCGTCGACCTGGTGGACCAGGCCCGGGAGCTCAAGGCCCTGGGCCAGATCCAGGAAGCCGTCTTCCTGGTACGCGGCGAGACCGGCATGAGCCAGCGTGCCGCCTCCCGCTTCGTGAACCGCCTCTAGCCGGACAAACTGCTCATACCGTACAGAACGTG
>NZ_JBSFGJ010000525.1:0-6029 GCF_053596515.1 Nonomuraea sp. NPDC001684 | reverse complement strand
AGCGCCTCCTCGCAGGTCTCCACGCTGACGCCGTACGCCGCGATCTTCTGCTCGGCGACCAGCGTGTCCAGGGCGGCCGAGGACCGCAGCTTCGTGGCCGCCCACCCGCGCGCGCTGCCCGGGCTGATGTCGCTGCTGCCCGGCTGACGCCCCCGGCGCTCAGCCGAACGTGACCAGGGCCCAGACCGTGGCCAGCAGCCCGGTGACGGCAAGGCCGGCGCCGGTGAGCAGGAAGCGGCGCAGCGGCACCGCGACGCCGTGGCGGCGGCACGACTCGAACCACAGGAGCGTGGCCAGCGAGGCCCACGGGGTGATCACCGTGCCCACGTTCGTGCCCACGAGCAGGGCCAGCAGGCGGTCCTGGTCGGCGGCCGGGATCACCGCCTCGACGGCCTTGTAGGCGGGCAGGTTGTTGATCGCGTTCGACAGGCCCGCGCCCACCGCGGCCGTCCGGTACGGGTCGCCCTCCGTGCCGATCATCCACGTCATCAGCGCGTCGAGCCCGTGGGCGCTGAGCGTGGGCACCACCAGGAACAGCCCGGTCACGAAGATGACGAGCTGCCAGGGCAGCAGGCTCCAGGTCAGCTTGGCCCGGTCGCGCACCAGGAAGGCGGCCACCACCAGCACCGCCGCGGCGGTGGCGGCGACGGCGACGTGCGCCTTGAGCAGCAGCAGGGCGATGAACAGCAGACAGCCGACCGAGGCCGCGCCGAACAGCACGCGGTCGGCCACCGGTTCCAGCACCGGCGGCGTGTAGCGCAGGTCGCGGCGCTCGCCCCGGCGCCAGAAGAACACCCACAGGAACACCATCGTCACCGCGATCGAGGCGATCTGCGGGGCCCACATGCGGGCGGCGAAGCCCTGGGCGTCGAGGCCGAGCTTGTCCACGCTGAGCAGGTTGGTCAGGTTGGAGACGGGCAGCAGCAGGCTCGCGGTGTTGGCCAGCCAGATGGTGGTCATCGCCAGCGGCAGGGCGGCGATGCGGGCCCGGGGCGCCAGGGCGAGCATGACGGGGGTGAGCAGGACGGCGGTGGTGTCAAGGTTCAGAAAAATCGTGACAAATGACGCGAAAGCCGTACAAAGAAAGAAAAGTGCGGTGTAGTTACCGCGGCCGAGCACCGCCATCCTGGCCGCGATGGCGTCGAAGACCTGCGCTTCCTTGGTCAGCTCGGCCAGCACGATGATGGCGACCAGGAAGATCAGCAGCGGCCCGATCGCCTCCAGGCTCTCGACGGCGTCGCGCCACGGCAGCAGACCGGTCGCCACGAAGACCAGACCGAGAGCAAGCAGCCCGATCCGGATCAGATCGAGCACAGCCAGACGCCGCCACACTCGACGATGATCGCACACTGACTCCAAATCACCGATTCCTCGGTGGATACTGAGCAGATGGCACGTGACGGCAGGCCGACCGAGATCTTCGTCAGCTACTCCCCGGCCGACACCGCCTGGGCGACCTGGATCGCCTGGGAGCTGGAGGCGGCCGGCTACCGGACCATGATCCAAGCCTGGGACTTCGTGCCCGGCACCAACTTCATCGACTTCATGGACCGCGGGGTCAGCGAGGCGCAGCTCGTCGTGGCCGTGCTCTCGCGCAACTACCTCACCTCGCGCTACGGGCGCATGGAGTGGCAGGCGGCCATGCGCGCCGACCCCGACAACCCCTCCAACAAGCTCGTCACGATCCGGCTGGAGGACGTGCAGCTGGAGGGCCTGCTGTCCACGATCACCTGGGTCGATCTGCTCGGCGTCACCGACTCCGGGCAGGCCAGGGCGCTGCTGCTGGGCCGGGTCGGCGAGGCGCTGGCCGGGCGGGCCAAGCCGGCGGCGGCCCCCGCCTTCCCCTCCGGCCGGGTCGTGCCGCCTCCGGCCGTCCCGACGCTGCCCCCGACGACCGACCTGGCCAGGGCCCGCCGCACCCCGGTGACGGCCCCCAAGTTCCCGCCCTCGGGCGGCGACGACCGCGGGCGGGAGTCGGTCAACGTCCTGCACATCGGCGGGCCGAGGTTCGGGCGGGCGCTGCCCGATCCCGGCGAGCCGTTCACGCCGGAGGACATGCAGGCCCGCATCTGGGCCGACCTGACGGCCATGTACGACCGGGGCATGCCGCGTCCCGACCTCATGGTGGTCAGCGGCGACCTGACCGAGTCCGGCAGCCTCGGGCAGTTCGCGCAGGCCACGCAGTTCGTCACGGATCTGCGGCTGCTGATCGGGCTGGAGCCCCACCGGCTGGTGCTGCTGCCCGGCCCGCGCGACGTCACCAAGGCCGCGGCCAGCGCGTACTTCATGACCTGCGAGGCCGACGACGTGAGCCCGCAGCCCCCCTACTGGCCCAAGTGGCGGCATTTCGCCGGGCTGTTCCGCGAGGTGTACCAGGGGCTCGACGACCGGGTGTTCGACGGGGGCCAGCCCTGGACGTTGTTCGAGGTGCCCGACCTGAGGGTGGTCGTGGCCGGGCTCAACTCGACGATGGCGATGAGCCATCTGGAGCGTGACGCGTACGCGCTGCTGGGCGAGGCGCAGGCCGCGTGGTTCGCCGAGCGGCTGCGCCCCTACGAGGAGAGCGCCTGGCTGCGGCTGGGCGCGATCGGCCATCCGCCCGCCGCGTTGCGCGACGCGCCCACGTTCGACCGGCTGCTCACCCACCGGCTCAACCTGCTCTTCCACGGGTCCGGCGCGGGCGTCCCGGCCGCCGAGCCGCGGCCGGGCTTCGCCGCGGTCGCGGCCCCGCGCTCCGGCCGCCACCAGGTGATCGAGATCTCCCCCGACGGCATGCGCACCTGGACGCCCGACACCGGCAAGCCCGCGCGCGCCCGGCACGGCTGGCGGGCGGTGCGGGCCACGTTCACCGGCGAGACCCCCGGCACCCCGCCGCCCGCCCCCCAGCCCGAGGAGCGCGAGCCGAGCCCCGTCGAGCTGCTGCTCGACCGCATCACCGAGGTCTGCGAGGCCCGGCACGAGCGGGCCAAGATCCGGCGCTTCCCCGACCACCTGGTGGTCACCCATCCCGAGGACGGGTTCGTCCGGCAGCTCATGATCGGCGCGCACGTCGGCGAGCTGACCGAGGCCGCCGCGACCGGGTTCGCCCGCCGCGCCCACGCCGCCGACCTGGCCGCCGAGCTGATCTACCAGGGTCCGCCGGCCTCCCGCGCGCTCCGCGACGACCTCATGCGCAAGGGCGTGCGGGTGCGCAGCTTCCTGGAGTTCCAGGGCCTGCTCGACCTGTCGGGATATGTCGCCGAGCAGACCGCCCGGCTCACCGGCGACCGCCGCTACCCGCCCGGCCTCTACGTCCCCCAGCGCTACCGCGAGCTCGACCGGCCGGGCAGCCAGATCAGGCAGGGGCTCACCGACGAGCTGATGCGGCTGCTGGCCGCCGACCACGGCCGGTTCCTGCTGCTGCTCGGCGACTTCGGCCACGGCAAGACGTTCGCGCTGCGCGAGCTGGCCAGGCGCATCCCGGCCGAGCTGCCGCACCTGACGCCGATCTTCATCGAGCTGCGCGCCCTGGACAAGGCCCACTCGGTCGACGCCCTGGTCGCCGCGCACCTGGCCGGGCACGGCGAGGAGTTCATCGACCTCAAGGCGTTCCGCTACCTGCTCCGGCAGGGGCGCATCGTGCTGCTGTTCGACGGGTTCGACGAGCTGGTCACCCGGCTGACCTACGACCGGGCGGCCGATCACCTGGCCACCCTGCTGGCCGCGGCCGAGGACAAGGCCAAGATCGTGGTGGCCAGCCGTACGCAGCACTTCAAGTCGCACAGCCAGGTGCTGACCTCGCTCGGCGAGATGGTGGGTGTGCTGCCGCAGCGGCGGGTGCTCAGCGTGGAGGACTTCACGCACGACCAGATCCGCTCCTACCTGGCCAACCGGTTCGACGACGGCGACGAGGCCGGCGCCCGCATGTCGCTCATGGGCGAGATCAAAGACCTGCTGGCGCTGGCCCAGAACCCGCGCATGCTCAGCTTCATCGCCGACCTCGACGCCGACCGCCTGCGCACGGTCGCCGGCGCCCAGCACACCCTCAGCCCGGCCCTGCTGTACGAGGAGATCCTCAGCACCTGGCTGGCCTTCGAGGAGCGGCGGGCCCGCGTGCCCGGCTCGCCCGGCGCGTTGTCGATCGGCGAGCTGTGGCGGGTGGTGACCGCACTGGCGCTGCGCCTGTGGGACAGCGGCGAGACGCTGCTCGGCGTCGACGAGCTGACCGAGATCGGCGAGACGCTGAGCGACCTGGCCTCGGGCCAGCTCTCGCCCGCGCACGCCGCGCACGCGATGGGCTCGGGCAGCCTGCTCGTGCGCACCGAGGAGGGCATGTTCGGGTTCATCCACGCCTCGGTGATGGAATGGCTCATCGCCCGCCACATCGCCGCGAACCTCGACAATCCCCTCCCGCTGACCCGCAGGCCGCTGTCGGCGCTGACCGTCGAGTTCCTGTGCGACCTGGCCGACGTGCGGGCGTTGCGCGCCTGGGTGGCCGACCCGCCCGCCGACGACGTGGCCAGGGCGAACGCGGTCAAGATCGCGGCCAGGCTGCGCACCCCGGCCAAGGCGGACCTGCGCGGCGCGAACCTCAAGGGCGAAGACCTGTCGGCGCGCGACCTGCAGGAGGTCGACCTGACCGGCGCCGACCTGTCGGAGGCCACCCTCGCCGGCACGAACCTGTCCAGGGCCGTCCTGCGCGACGCGAGCCTGGCCGGCGCCCGGCTCGACGGCGCCCGGCTGACCGGCGCCGACCTGACCGGGGCCGACCTGTCGGGCGCGCGGCTGGCGCAGGTCGACCTGAGCGACGTCACGGTCGAGGGCGCCCGCTGGCACCGGGCGTCCCTGATCAACGTCACCGGCACGCTGCCGCACCTGCCGGGCGCGGCGGTGGTGCCGGGCCAGCCGGTGGAGGTGGAGTTCGCGCCGGCCGGCATCGGCGTCCCGTACGGCTACCACTTCCAGACCTCCCGCCTGCCCGAGCCCATCGCCTACAGCCCCGACGGCTCGACCATCGCCATCGGCAACGAGGACGGCGGCGTGCTGCTGTGCGCGGGCGGCTCCCCGGTCCGCACCCTCCAGGGCCACCGCGGCCGCGTCTACGCCGTCACCTTCGCCGGCGACCTGCTGGCCACCGGCGCGAGCGACGGCACGGTCCAGCTCTGGGACACCCTCACCGGCCGGCGCCTGCACACCCTGACCGGCCATCCCGACGGCGTGTGGCCGGTACGCCTCAGCGCCTCGGGCGAGCTGGTGGCGGCCGGCGGCGGCGACGGCGTGGTCCGGGTGTGGGAGACCGCGACCGGCCGGCTGGTCCACGAGCTCCCGGGCCACCGCGCGCCGGTCTACACCGCCTCCTTCGGCCGCTCCCAGCTCGTGACCGGCGACTCCGCGGGCGTCGTCCGGGTCTGGGACCTGAGCGCCGGGCAGACGGCCGTGACCCTCGACGGCCACCGCGGCAGCGTCTACCGGGCCGTGCACAGCCCCGACGGCACCCTGCTGGCCACCGGCGACGAGGCGGGCACGATCCGGCTCTGGGACACCGCCACCTGGTCCCCCCGGCACGAGCTGACCGGCCACACCGGCAGCGTCTACTGCCTGACGTTCTCCCCCGACGGCTCGATGCTGGCCAGCGGCGACACGTCCGGCAGCGTGCGCCTGTGGGAGGCGTCGGGCGAGCCGCTCGGCGTGCACACCACCCACACGGCGGCCGTCTACCAGGTGACCTTCAGCCCCGACGGCCGCACGCTGGCCAGCGGCGACTCCGGCGGCACGGTCCGGCTGCAGCCCGTGGGCGGCGGCAAGCGCGTCGAGCTGACCGGGCATCGCAGCTCGGTCTGGCCGTTCGCGTTCCGTCCCGACGGCCAGCAGCTGGCCACCAGCAGCAACGACGGCACCGTGCGCCTGTGGGACCCGATCTCCGGGCAGTGCCAGCGGGTGCTGCGCGGCCACGGCCGGCGGATCTCGTCGGTGCGCTTCAGCGCCGACGGCTCGATGCTGGCCACCAGCGGCAACGACGGCGTCGTCCGGGTGTGGGAGCCGCGCACCGG
>NZ_JBSFGJ010000524.1:0-6035 GCF_053596515.1 Nonomuraea sp. NPDC001684 | reverse complement strand
TCACCGCCACCGTGTCAGTGTCGTTCGCGCGGATCGGCGAGTCCGAGCACTCCGAACGCGGCGGCGGCCCGCTACATTGACGGCCCCGGCGGCACCATCACGGTGACGGTGACCCGGGAATACGAGGTGAGGGCATTCCGGGAGACGGAGAACGAGCAGCAGTTCTCGATCACGACCGGAGATCTGGTGCGTAACCTGCGCAAGATGGGCGTGCCACACCTCGAAGAGCGGCATATGGTCTTCACCGGCCATGAATACAGCCGGACTATCACTAAAGGGATGTACGGCAATATGTGGTACCGCGTTTTCGGCTACCGCATCGGCTGGTCGGCTTGGTCGGTCCTCGGCACCTGCAAGCAGTTCGAGGTCGGCTCGGGGATAGCCAACGTGCCGTCCAGGGTGGAGGGCTGGCGGTACTGGGAGACCAGGCACCCCAAGTTCCGGGGCCGCATCCTGTCCATCGACGGCGGGAATCCCGACGACGACAAGAGAACGGGGTCGGGGTCGGGGGCGGCGCGGCCGCGGCCCCGGCAGTGGCAGGGGCCGGCGCTGGCGCCCCTGGCCAGGCCGTCGTTGCCGCGGGAGACCCCCGCGGCCGACAGGACCGAGAGGACCAGGCAGCGCAGACGCTGAGCCCCGGTCACCGGCCCTGATGCACCGGCTCGCCCCGAGCTCAGGCCTCCGGCGTGGCCTCGGGGGCCGGTCGGGCCGGTCGGCGGCGCGGGGCGGCGAGGTCGTGGGCGGAGCGGGCCAGCCAGATCATCATCAGGACGCTCGACACCACGCCGAGAGCCTCGGCCGCGCCTTCCTCGCCGGCGAACGGCAACGCCGCCAGCACCAGGACCAGCGGCGTCACCAGGGCGGCGACGCCGTACGCGACGGTCGCCGTCCCCCAGCGGTCGTCGGAGCCCTGGGCCCGCAGGACCAGCACCGTCCAGACCAGACCGGCCAGGCCGCAGACCAGCTCCACCCCCTCCGGGACGGGCCGGCCGAGGAGGCCGAGCACGCCGATGACGGTGAACCCGCCGTACCCCAGCAGCCCGGCGCCCCGCATGTACGGCCGGCCGCGGCCCAGCACCCGCATGAACAGCACCACGAGCACGCACATCACCGCGGAGTCGAGCACCGTCGTGTCGGCCCACATCGACGCGGTGAGGTGGAGCAGGAACGTCGTGGCCGCCGAGGCGTACAGCGCCAGGCGCAACCGCAGGGCGTCGGGGTCCCGCGGGGGCGGCGGCCCCGCCGACGGCCCGCGCAGAATCTGCCAGATCCCCCAGGACCAGGACAGCCCGGCCAGGACCAGGAGGAACAGGTTCGGCCCGGTGGCCGTGACGCCTTCGGCCGTGGCCGAGAACAGCGTCAGCCCCCACAACGGGCCGAGCTCACCGGAGACCAGGGCGACGACGGCGGCGACCGTCAGCGCGGCACCGTACAGAACGGTGAGAAGCAGGGCGGGCACGGCCGAACGGTGACGACGTAACACAGGACGCTTCCCGAAGGGGGAGGGGGACGAATGCCTCACTCTACAATTGATCATGAGAAGTGACGCCAGACGGCGGGCGTGCCGCGCGTCACGATCCCCCCACTGACGAAAGGCGCGAACGTGACGTCCGCCCCCACCACCGGCGACGACTGGGAGTCGTCGCTGAGGCAGGCCTTCGGCGTCCTGCTGGGCCACCCGCTCTCCGGCTTCGACCCCGAGGCGGAGTACGCGGCCTGCTACAGCGGCAACTGGCTCGACGAGACGAGGTTCAACAGGGATCCGGCGTGGCTGGAGCCGACCGCCCTCGCCGGCCGCGCGACGATCTCCAGCGAGAACCTGCTGCTGCTCGACGAGGTCGGCTACCCCGAGCTGCGGTTCGACCCGAGCCGGTCGTTGTTCGAGATCGACGCCGCGGCGGGGTTCCCGGCCGGCTTCGGGGACGAGCTGGTGGCCGTCAGGCTCGCCGGTTCCGACCGCTGGCCGCAGGTCGGCGGCGCCGAGCTGGCGCGCCTGACGGCACGCCACGCGGTCGGCCTGCCGGCCACGGCCTGGTCCGTGATGAGCGCCACCATCGCCTCGGACGGCACGCTCCTCGACGCCCTCCGGGTCGCCACCGGCATCGGCGACGGCTTCGACAGCCTGGTGCCGTACGAAGGAGACGATCCCGAGACGGCGGCGGCCGTCGCGGCCGTGGAGCACGCCGGGCTCCGGGCGCACCTGCGCGCGTTCTGCGACCCCCGCTCCGACGAGCTGGCCCTGTGCCGTCAGGACATGCGCACGGCCAGGGACGAGGGCGGCGCGCTGGTGGCCCGGTGGGAGGGCGCCGTGGACCAGTACGAGATCACCGTCCGGCGGGTCGGCCCCTGACCGGTCACCCGCCGCCCGGCCCACCGGCCCAGGCGGCGGGGTCTTCAGGAGCGGGCCAGGGTGCCGCGACGGCGGGCGACGTTCTCCAGCCGGTGGAACAGGACCACCCCGGCCGCCGTGATCAGCAGCGGCTGGGCCAGCAGCCAGCCGAGGCCCCAGCCGGTCGGGAGGGCGGCCAGGGAATACCCGCCGAGCAGGATGTCGCGCATCGCCTCGATGCCGGGCGTGATGGGCACCACCAGCCGGCTGAGGAAGGCGACCGGTTCGGGCATGGCCGCCAGCGGGACCAGGGTGCCGCCCGCGACGGCATAGAGGGCCACGGACAGCTGGGTGACGATCTCGATGCGCCGCAACACCAGGCACAGGCCGCACAGGATGAGCGCGAGCCCGCAGGTGCCCAGCACGATGGCGGCCAGCGGCACGATCACCTGCGCGTCGAGGGGCAGCCGCCCGCCCTGGAGGGCGACGGCGGCGACCCCGGTGGCCAGGACGGCCAGCGCGGCGGGCACGGCCGCGATCACGGCGGCCACCTGGCGGCCGAGGATGCTCGCGGCCGAGGGCAGCGGGGTCAGGTAGGTCTGCTCCAGCACGCCGGACCGGATGTCGCCCAGGTAGCTCCAGAACACCCGGTTGACCTGCTCGTGGACGAACGTCAGCGCCACCATGCCGAGCAACACCGGCGGCAGCAGGTCGGCGCGCAGCTGCCCGCGTCCCATGAACAGCACGACGAGCAGGTAGAACAGCGGGAAGGTGATCATCTCCAGGAGGACCTCGCGCCATCCGGCGAGCAGGCCGATCATCCCCTTGCGGACTTCGGCGGCGAATCCGCGGACGAAGGTCATGACGCCTCCAGGGCTCGCCGGTGGTTGCGGACGAACAGCAGGCCGGCCACGGCGGCGAGGACGAGGGTGTGGGCCAGCAGCCAGGGCAGCGTGCCGCCGGTCCACAGCCCGGCCAGGGTGCCGCCCTCGAACAGCGTCCGGTTGAGCGCCTCGACGCCCAGCGTGGTGGGCAGCAGCCGGGCCGCCGCGGCCAGCCAGTCCGGATACAGGTGCAGCGGCAGGAACGAACCGTTGAGCAGCAGCACCAGCGAGGTGAACAACGACTGCAGGGCGCCGACCGCCGGGGAGACCAGGGCGAGGGCGGCCAGCAGGAAGGTGAAGGCCAGCGCGTCGACCCCGAGCAGCGCGGCGGGCAGCAGCGCGGCCCAGCGCAACGGGACGGCGATCTGCGCCAGGAGCACCGGCACGAGAGCGGCGACGGCGGCCACGGCCAGCCCGAACACCGACGCGGTGAGCAGCCGGCCGAGCATCGGCAGCCACGGCGGCGCCGGGCTCATCTGGGACTGGGCGAAGGTGCCGGCGCGGATCTCCTCGACGAGGTCGGCCACCATCACCAGGCCGGCGTACTGCAGGAACCAGTAGCCGCCGATCGCGACCAGGGTGGGCGGCAGCAGATCCTGGCGCAGCTCACCCTGGCCCAGCACGAACTGCAGACCGAGATACATCATGGTGCTGATCAGCAGCGTGACGACGTGCCCGGCCGGGTGGGCGAGCTGCACGCGCAGGCCCTTGCCGATCTCGGCGCGCAGGACGTCAGGCAGCATGGGACGGCTCGTTCACCAGGGCCAGGAACACGTCCTCCAGGCCGGGCTGGACCTGCGTCAGCGACTCCAGGACGGCTCCGTGCGCGCGCAGCCGCCCGACCACGTCGTACACCTCGGCCGGATCGCTCACCCGCACGCGGATGGTGGTGACGCCGTCACGGGTGTCGGCGTCGAAGCCGGGAGGCGCGGCTCCCTCGACGCGGATCTCGTACCGGTCGCGTTCGCGGAAGCGGGCCAGCAGCTCGCGGGTGGGCAGGTCGGCCACGAGCCGCCCCTGGCGCATGACGGCCACCCGGTCGCACAGCTCCTGGGCGATGTCGAGCTGGTGGGTGGTGAGCAGGACGGTGGTGCCCAGCTCGCGGGCCTGCTCGGCGATCCAGTTCCGGACGGTGCGGGTGGCCTCGACGTCCAGGCCGAGCGTCGGTTCGTCCAGCAGCACGACGGGCGGGTCGGCGATCAGGGCGACGGCGATCGCGACCTTCTGCTGCATGCCCCGGGAGAAACCGCCCACCTTCTCGTGGCGGCGCTCCCACAGGCCGAGATCGGTCAGCAGATCCTCGGCCCGCTCGGCGACCCGGGCCTTGCGCAGGCCCTTCAGCCGGCCGAAGTACATGAGGTTCTGCCAGGCCGACAGGGTCCAGTAGACGTTGCGGGAGCCCTCCAGCACCGCGCCGAAGCACGCCATCGCGGACCGGCGCTGCCGGGTCACGTCGAACCCGGCCAGCCGGACCCGGCCGGAGGTGGGGGACAGCAGCCCGGCCAGCATCTTGATGGTCGTGGTCTTGCCCGCGCCGTTGGGGCCCAGGAACCCGACGACCGACCCGGCGGGGACGTGCAGGGACACCTCGTCGACCGCCCGGACCTGCGCCGATCCGTACACCTTGGTCAACGCGTCGATTTCGATCATGTCATCTCCTCGGTTCGGGGGAACCCCGGCCCGCGGCCTCGGGGCCGGGAGCCGGGGCGGGCCGTCACAGCTCGGCCAGGACCTCGATGTCCTGCGCCGTGACGTCGCGGACCACCTCGAACGCCGCGACGGCGGCGGGGGTGCCGGGCGCGGCCTGGCGGGCCGCCTGCAGGGCGGCGGCCGAGTTCCAGCGCCAGACGCCGACCCACGTGTCGTCGTCCAGACGGCCGAGGCGGGCCTCGGTGAGGCCGGGCTCGGTGGCTCTGATGGCGGTGACCAGGGCGGCGTGCCGGGCCTGGACTTCCTCGGCGTCCGCGGGATCGGCCTGGAAGCGGGTGACGCTGATGACCGGCATGGCTAGACCTTCTCTCTAGAGTTGACTTCTAGTGACTGAATCTAGAGATAGACTCTAGCCATGAGCGATGTCAAGCGGCCGAACAAGCGGGCCCAGAAGGCGAAGGAGACGCGCCGGCGCATCCTGGAGGCGGCGTCGGAGCTGTTCGTCCGCGACGGATACGGCGCCACGAACCTCCAGGACGTGGCCGAGAAGGCCGGGGTCGCGGTGCAGACGATCTACTTCGTCTTCGGCAACAAGCGCGCCCTGCTCAAGGAGCTGGTCGACGTCACGATCGCGGGCGACGACGAGCCGGTGGCCACCATGGACCGGCCCTGGTACGTCGCGGCGCTGGCCGCCGGCACCGCCCAGGACCTGCTGCGCGCCTACGTCGCCGGCACCAGCTCCGTCCTGGAGCGCGTCGCGCCGATCGGCAAGGTCCTGGAGGCGGCGGTCGCCGGCGACCCGGAGGTGGCCGCGCTGTGGCCGGACGACGTCGATCCCCGCTACGTCGTCCAGCAGGAGGCGGCCAAGGCCCTGGTGGGCAAGCCCGGGGCGCGGGCCGGGGTGTCCGCGCAGGAGGCCGCCGACCTGCTGTACGGCCTGCTCAGCCCCGAGCTGTACCTGCTGTTCGTGCACGGCCGCGGCTGGCCGCGGGAGCGCTGGGAGCAATGGGCCTTCCGCACCCTGCGCGCCCAGCTCTGCTCCGGCTAGAGCCGCCGGGAGCCGCGGCGGGAGGCGACCAGGGCCGCCGCCGTGGCCATGAACACGCAGACAGGCGTGTAGAGGAACAGGTTGAGCCAGTAGAACGGGGTCCCGGTGTCCGCGCCGACGCCGG
>NZ_JBSFGJ010000523.1:0-6059 GCF_053596515.1 Nonomuraea sp. NPDC001684 | reverse complement strand
CCGGGATCGGCCCGGCCAGCCCCAGCCCGTTGCGCTCGGGAACCAGGTAGACCGGCCGCGCGCCGCTGATGGCCAGCGCGTGCTGGATCGACTTGTGGCAGTTGCGGTCGACCAGGACGGTGTCGTCGCGGGCGATCGCGTGGTGCCCGACGATGCGGTTGGCGGTGGAGTTGCCGTTGACCACGAAGAACGTGCGCTCGGCGCCGAAGACGCGGGCCGCGTTGTGCTCGGCCTCGCCGATCGGGCCGGTGTGGTCGAGCGGCGAGCCCAGCTCCCCGACGGAGATCGACAGGTCGGTGCGCAGCAGCCGCTCGCCGTAGAAGTCGAAGAACGCCCGGCCCACGGGCGACTTCAGGAACGCCACGCCGCCCGCGTGCGCCGGGGTGTGCCAGGAGTAGGGGTGGTGGTCCTCCAGGTGCAGCAGCGCGCGGAAGAACGGCGGGAGGATCTGGTCGGCGTACTGGTCGGCGGCGTGCGCGATGCGCCCGGCGATGAACTGCGGGGTGTCCTCCAGCGGGAAGACGTAACCCTGGATGACCTCGTACACCCACAGCGGCAGCTCCTGGTCCTGGGTGATCAGGAAGACCGGCAGGCCGCGGAAGCGCTTGGCCACCGCGGCCAGCAGGTCTTCGGCGCCGGGCGCGTCCCAGGCCGCCAGGATCGCCGTGAGCGAGGCGTCGGACCCGACCACCGCCAGGGCGTCGGCCGTGCGGTGGGTCCAGCGCACCTGGAGGCCGAGCTCGCCCATCTCGGCGCACACCCGGCGGATCTGCTCGGCGAGCGCCGAGTCGGCGTCGGGGTGTTCGGTGACGGCGGCCAGAACCGTTCGCTCCATACGGCACTCCGTGATCGATCAGGGACGGGAATCTGCCCTGATCGTAACGCCAAGGAATGGCAAAGACACGGTAAGTGACGAAAGCCTGTCAGGCGCTCAGAAGTGGCGCCCGAGCGCGAAGGTCCGGTCCGCGTGCCAGCGGCGGCCGTCGGTGACCAGCAGGCGCACCTCGCGGACCCGGGCGGCCAGCGGCAGCCCCGCGGCCAGCTCGGCCTCCACGTGGTCGAGGAGCTCCGGCTCCTGCTGGTCGGCGACCGTGAGGTGGGGGACGATCGAGGCGAACCGGCCGCCGTAGGGCGGGGCCTCGGGCCACCGGGCGGCGACCGCCTCCGTCAGCTCCCGGAACGGCCGCTCGGGGTCGGGGGAGAGGTAGAGCACCCCGGGGAACCTGCCGCATCCGGTGAACCGCACGTCGAAGGCGGGATGCGCGCCGATCAGCCGGTCGAGCGCCCCCTCGTCGAGACGGTCGCGATCGAGGAACGGGTAGAGGATCGTCACGTGCGCGGGGACGCCGTCGGCGGCGGCGGCGTCCAGCCGGGAGCGCCAGGGGCCGACCAGCGGCTCCGCTTCGGGGATCGCGACCACGAGCGCCGTTCCGCCGGCTCGGTACGGGCCCGGTTCCGTGGGAGGCATGACTCAGGCTCCCAGGCCGTCCGTGGCGCCGGCCACCGATTTACCCGGGCCGGTCGGCCGCGGCGCCGCCCGCCGTTTTATCCGGCCCGCCCGCGCCGGGACCGGGTAGCAGGTCGACGTCGCCGGCGTGCATCGGCGCGCCGCAGTGGGCGCAGCGCAGCTCCACGGCGCTGATCTCGCCGCAGGCGTGGTGGCGGTAGAGCACGGGCGGCCCGGCCTGGCCCGCGAGCCACCGGTCACCCCATCCGGCCATGACCATGAGCAGGTCGACCAGCTCGGCGCCCTTGGCCGTCAGGTGGTATTCGTGGCGCGGCCGCCGGTCGTAGGGGCGCCGTTCGAGGACGCCGTGGTCGACGAGATGGGTGAGCCGTTCGGTCAGCACCTTGCGGGAGATGCCGAGATCGGCCTGGAGCTGGTCGAACCGCCGTACTCCGGCCCACACGTCCCGCAGGATCAGCGGCGACCACGGCTCGCCGATCACGTCGAGGGTGCGGGCGATGGAACAGGCCATCTCCGCGAAGTTCGTGCGCTGCATGGACCCATCCTACCTTTCGGGGTTCCCTGAAGGAACTCTCGGTGCTACGGTTACGGAGTCTCCTCAAGGAACTCCAGAATCCGGAGAGAACCCATGAAACTCGACCCCGACGTGCGCGGCGTGCTCGACGGCACCCCGATCGCCCACCTCGCCACCGTCCTGCCCGACGGCGCCCCCCATTCCGTCCCGGTCTGGATCGGCACGCACGGCGACCATGTCGCCGTCCTCACCGGCCCGCGCTCCCGCAAGGCGCTCAACCTGCGGCGCGACCCGCGGGTCGCGCTCTCCCTGACGCCGCCCGGCGACCCGTTCCGGCCGGTGCTCGTCCGGGGCAGGGTCGTGGAGTGGGTCGAGGGCGCGGCGGGCTGGGAGATCGTCGACCGGATCGCCGCGAAGTACATCGGCGGCCCCTACTCGCGCGCGGAGGAACGGGTCGTCCTGCTCATCGAGCCCGACCGGCAGAGCGCGGGCTGACCTCCGCCACCGGAGGCGGGCTCGCCCGGCGGCGCCGGTGGTAGCAGACAGTGGCGGTGGCCAGCGCGGCGCCCCACACCGGCCAGAAGCACTCCGGCAGCCAGGCTCCCCACTCCTCCAGGGCGAACCGGCCGGCCACGGTCCAGCGGATGTAGGTGAGCCCGGCCACCGTGACGATGATCGAGACGAACCCGGCCGGGACGACCGCCAGCAGCGGCGGCACCCGCCGGCCGCGCAGCCCAGGGATCCACCGCGGGAACACCTCGCCCCACCGCTGGACCAGCCCGAGGGTCAGCACGCCGCCCAGCGCCCCGAACGTCGCCAGGTACGCCCCCGCCAGCCACAGCCCGTCCTCGCCCGCGGCCAGGAACTCCGTGCTCACGCCGAGCGGGATGCCCAGCGCCCAGGCCCACCGGGTGGCGCAGTAGACCAGCGGCACCGCGACCGCCACGTACACCGCGATCCGCCCGCGCGCCGGGGTGAACCAGTTCCCGCGCCCGCGCCCGTGGTCCCGCGCGGCGGCGGCCAGCAGCAGGCCGCCCAGCACGCACACGAGCTGGTTGAGCACCGGCCACGGCCAGGCGTCGGCGAACGTCGCGCCGCCCAGCCCCCAGCCGAACAGGGGCGCGGCCAGGAGCAACGGCGTGTAGGCGACGCCCATCATCAGCCGCGAGTCCGGAACCACCAGCACCAGCAACGCGGCGATCGGCCAGGCCAGAAGGACCGGCACCCGCCCCCACACCCCCTTCGCCGGGCGCTCACCACCCCGGGGGCTCGTCCCGGGTCGGCGCGGCGGTCCGGGCCGGAGCGGCGGAGGGTCGTTCGGTCCGGGGGCGTTCGCCGGGTGGGCGTCGTTGCGGCGGGTCAGGGCCAGTGCCGTCGCGGCCACCAGGGCCGAGAACGCCGCGATCCACCAGCCGAACGGCGGCGCCGTGCCGGCCAGGATCGACAGCGCGCCGTCGGGGTCGGGATCGTCGGCCCCCCAGGGGTAGCCGGGCGCCCCGAGCGCCCACGCCGCGCCGAGCAGGCCGTAGGCGACCGCCCACAGCGCCGCCGCGTACCCGTACCGGCCGGAAGTGAAGATCGTCATGCCGACGAGCCTTCCAGCGCGGGCGCACGACGGGCAGATGCCGTTCGGCACCTCCCGCGGGCCGCGGCAGTGCCGTTCAGCACGTGGGGGCGCGCGGCGCGGGCGCATATCGTGTCCCGGGTGAACGTGCTGTGGATGGCCGCCGCCGCGCTGCCGGCGGCGGTCGCCGTCGCCGTGGCGGCGATCGGGTTGTTCCTGACCGGGAGCAGGGCCGGGAGCAGGGCCGGGAGCAGGGCCGGGTGGCTCGCCTGGCTGGTCCTGCCGGCCGCGGGCGCGTCCCTGGCGGTCACGGCCCTGTGGCGGGCCGCCGCGGGGCCGTCCACGCCGGGCGTCGGCGCGCTGGGCATGGCCGAGAGCGCGGCGCTGACGGTCGCGGCCGGGCTGGTCGTCCGGTACGCGCCGGTCCGCCGGGCCGTGCCCGCGGCGCTGCTGGCGGGGCTCGCCGCGGCCACCTGGCTGCCGCGGGTCTTCACGCCGGCCTCCGCGCTGGAGGCGGTGGGGGCGTGCGCGTTCTGGGGGGCGGGCGTGCTGGCGGGCGCCGCCGTGGGCGCCTACCTGCGCCTGCTCGACGTACGGCAGCGGCGCGCGGTGGCCGACACCCGCACCGTCCTGCGGCTGCGGCTGGCCGGCGACCTGCACGACTTCCTCGCCCACGACATCAGCGAGATGGTCGCGCACGCCCAGGCGGGCGCCGTCGCGGGCGATCCGCTGCGGGCCCTGCAACGCGTCGAGGCGGCCGGTCAACGGGCCCTGTCCACGCTCGACCGCACGCTCGACATGCTCCACCACGACCGGCCCCTCGGCCCGTCCGGCGACCTGGACGGCGTCGCCGAGGCCGCCGCGCGCTTCTCCGCCGCCGGATCCGCGCACGTCGGCGTGCGGATCGACCGCGCGGCGGCCGTCCCGGCGGAGACGGCGGCGCTGGCCTACCGGATCGTGATCGAAGGGCTGACCAACATCCGGCGGCACGCGCCGCGGGCCGGCCGCGTCGAGCTGTCCGTCACGACGCCGGGCGACGTCCTGGAGATCACCCTGACCAACGACGGGACGTCCGGCGCGGCGGGCCGCCGGCGCGGCGGCTCGGGTCTGCCCGGCCTGGCCGCGCTCGTCGCCGAACAAGGGGGCGAGCTGGTCGCGGGGGCCGTGCCGGACGGGTGGTCGCTGGCGGCGCGGCTGCCGCTGCGACAATCTCCCGGGTGAGCATCCGCATCCTCGTCGCCGACGACCAGGAGGGCATCCGCGACGCCTTCCGCCTGATCCTCGACGCCCAGCCCGACCTGAGCGTGGTGGCCGAGGCGGCCGACGGCCGCACCGCGATCGACACCGCCCTCGCCGTCCGGCCGGACGTGGTCCTCGCCGACATCCGCATGCCCGGCGCCGACGGCATCGAGGTGACCCGCGCCCTGGCCGGCACCGGCATCCACGTGGTGGTCGTCACCACGTTCGGGCTGGAGGAGTACGTGCAGGCGGCGCTCAGGCACGGCGCGGCCGGGTTCGTGCTGAAACGTTCGGGCCCCGCGCTGCTCGTGGAGGCCGTCCGGGCGGCGGTGAACGGCGACATGCTCATCAGCCCCCAGCTCACCGTCCGGCTGCTGCGCGGCACCGGCCCGGAACGGGAGGTCTCGGACGTGGTGCTGACCGAGCGGGAGGACGAGATCGTGGCCCTGGTGGCTCAGGGGCGGACCAACGCGGAGATCGCCGCCGAGCTCTTCCTGTCCCCGGGGACGGTGAAGAACCATGTCGCCGCGGTCCAGCGCAAGATCGGCGCGAGGAACCGCGTGATGATCGCGGGATGGGCGTGGGCGACCGGCAGGGCCCAGCCGTGACGGGGTGCGCCCGTCCGTGCCGTGCCGCCGGTCAGGGGAGGTGGCGGGCCAGGTAGAGGGCCGTCTCGACGTTCAGGGCGACCTGCTCGCCGAGCGTGTCGAGGAGCGTGCCGAACAGGTTCTCGCGCACGTCCTCGGCCAGGATGCGGTAGGACGACTGGGTGGACAGCAGGGCGACGTAGTCGGCGGCCGAGACCGTGCGTCCCGACCGGTAGAGGCGGGTGCCGAGGTCGCCGAACTCGGGCGGCAGCCCCATCTCCCGGGCCCACTCGCGGGCTCCGGCCTCCTCGCCGATGGGCCTGCCGATCGGGCCGGTGTTGGGCCTGATGTGCGGGGCGAACCGCTCGTGCGCGGCCAGCAGCCGCGCGGTCACCCCCTCGTCGGCGGGCCAGTCGACGTTCCAGAACAGGGCGAGCCCGCCGCCCGGGGCCAGCGCCGCGGCGGCCCGCTGCCAGCGCACCTCCTTGTCGACCCAGTGCCACGCCTGCGCGCAGTACAGCAGGCCGAACGCCCGCTCCGGGACGTACTCCTCGAACGCCGAGACGGTGACCGTCACGTTCGGCCGGCCGGCGGTCCGCCGGGCCAGCACGGCGGCCATGGCCGGATCCGGCTCGGTGGCCACGACCTCGACGCCGGTCGCCGCGAACAGCTCCGTCGCCTTCCCCG
>NZ_JBSFGJ010000522.1:0-6077 GCF_053596515.1 Nonomuraea sp. NPDC001684 | reverse complement strand
CCGCACACCGCTCTAGAGCGGAGTGCGCCTCCGGACCGGGCACCTGACGATCACCGACGCCGCCCTGCACAACCTCGACCATCTCACCCTCGACGTGCCGACCGGTGTGCTGACCTGCGTCACCGGCGTCGCGGGGTCCGGCAAGTCGACTCTCATCGGCGAGGTGTTCACCGCCCAGCATCCCGGCGCGGTCATCGTCGATCAGGGCGCCGTCGCCGTCTCGGCCCGCTCCAGCCCGGCGTCCTTCATCGGCGTCCTGGATCCGGTCCGCCGTCTGTTCGCCCGCGCCAGCGGCACCCAGCCGGGGCTGTTCAGCTACAACTCCACCGGCGCCTGCCCCGCCTGCGAGGGCCGCGGCGTCATCCACACCGACCTGGCGTTCATGGACCCGGTCACCGCCGTGTGCGAGATGTGCGGCGGCAGCCGCTACAACCCCGAGGCCCTGCGTCACCGGCTGCGCGGGCACACCATCGTCGACGTCCTGGCCCTGACCGCCGAGCAGGCCGCCGCGTTCTTCACCGAACCGGCCATCCGCGACCGCGTCACCACGCTGGTCGACGTCGGCCTGGGCTATCTCACCCTCGGCCAGCTCACCTCCACGCTGTCGGGCGGCGAACGCCAGCGGATGAAACTGGCCGGCGAGCTCACCAAGACCGGCGCCGTCTACGTTTTGGACGAGCCCACCACCGGCCTGCACCTGTCGGACGTCGACACCCTCATCGACCTGCTCGACCGCATCGTCGACGCCGGCAACACGGTCATCGTGGTCGAGCACCACATGCAGATGGTCAAACGGGCCGACTGGGTCATCGATCTGGGGCCGGGCGGCGGCAAACACGGCGGCCGCCTGATGTTCCAGGGCACCCCCGCCGACCTGCTGACCGCTTCGGGGTCCCGTACCGCCGAGCATCTGGCCGCCGCGCTCGCCTGACCGGCCGCGGGAGGGGTGGGGCTGATCGTGCCGGGGGCGGCACGATCAGCCCAGTGTCAGCCCTGGGGTTCCTCCGCCGGGCAGCCGATGCCCTTGGCGGGTACGGACGCCGAGATCAGGTAGCTGTCCATGGCGGCCGTGGTGCAGGTGGTCATGCCGTAGACGCCGTGGCCCCAGCCGTCGTAGGTGAGCAGGGTGGCCTTGGGGCCCAGCTGGCGGGCCACGTTGGCCGACCACGCGTACGGCGTGTCGGGGTCGTGCCTGGAGGTGGCCACCAGCAGCGGCGTGCTGCCCTTGTACCGCAGCGGGTGCTGGGGGTTGTTGACCGGATGGCCCTGGCAGATCGGCATGTCGCCCATCGGCATCGGGTTGTAGCGCATGTCGGGGGCCACCGCGTTGGAGGCGCGCATCACCTCGGCGTACTCGGCGTAGCCCCGCAGCGACAGGTTCCAGTCCTGGCACAAGATCGCGGTGGGCAGTTCGGCGTACTGGCCGTTCACCGGCCAGTTGCCGGGAGGGCCGGGCATGTCCTCGGGCACCGGGCCGCCCGCCAGCGCGAGCAGCACCTTGGCCTCCAGCCGCCAGGCGGGCGCCTCGTTGAGCACCACGCCCAGCCACTGCAGGTTGTGCGTGCTCACCGGGCGGCCGTCGCCCGGCCACAACAGCTGACCGCGGCCGGCCTTGGCCAGCAGCCCCTTCCACAACGCCCGGATGTCGCGGCCGCGCAGGACGCAGTCGCTGTCACGCTCGCACCAGGCGATGAACTCCTCGAAGCTGTCCTGGACGGTGGCGGCCTCGCTCACCTGGAACGCCTTGACGTCCAGGCTGTGGTCCATGTTGCTGTCCAGCACCATGGCGCGGATCCGGCCCGGGAACAGCTCGGCGTACATCTGCTGGGCCAGCGTGCCGTAGGAGACGCCGTAGGAGGTCAGTCTGTCCTCACCCAGCGCGGCGCGGATGGCGTCCATGTCGCGGGCCACGTTGACCGAGTCGAGGTGGTCGTACAGGGGGCCGGTGAGCTTGCGGCAGTCGGCGCGCAGCCTGTTGTCGAAGGCGACCCACGTCAGGTAGTCGGCCTGGCTGGTCATGACCGGGTAGGGCATCTGGTTGTACACCGAGGCCGAGCAGGTCACCGAGCGGCTGCGGGCGACGCCGCGGGGGTCGTAGCCGACGATGTCGAAGCGCCGCTGGATGTCCTGGCTGAAGCCGGAGGGGCGCAGGATGTCGTTCACGCCGGAGTTGCCGGGCCCGCCGGGGTTGGTCAGCAGGGAGCCGATCCGCGCCGACGGGGTGGTGGCCTTGCGGCGGGCCAGGGCCAGGTCGACGGTCGGCCCGTCGGGCTCGGACCAGTCGATGGGCACGGCCAGCGTGCCGCACTCGACGGTGGGTTCTTCCTCGCACGGCCCCCAGGTGATGCCGCGCTTGCCGACGGCATCCGTGACGTCCTGCCGGGTCACCGCCGCGCCGGCCGTCCCCCCCATGGGGACGGCTAACAGCGTCGCCATCGCCATGAGGGCGGTGGCGAGCAGGGATGTTCTTCTCAGCACATTGCTCCTATCGTCGATCGGCACGTCGATCGGCGGGCGGGGCTGCTCGCACGGCGCGTGATCGGGCCCCCTGGCCTGGCCGCGGAGCGTCCCCCGTCCTGCCTCAGCGGTCTGTTGCGGGGCTGCTGCCGTGCCTCTCCTTGATCACGACTCGGAATCTAACAGGCGAAGGCCGCGCCGGTGGACAATACGCCAGAATCTGGACAAATGCGGGTGCGGGGCGGCAGAGCCAGCACGGCCGGAAACCCGCCGCCGAGCCGGGGCCAGCGAGAGCTGGAACGGAATCCGGCGTCAAACGGGTCTCCCGGGCCGGTGGCCCTCGCGTCAGGGGCCCCGGACGTGGACAACGCCAGATTCCGTTCGCCACGTGCGGGTCAGGCGCCGGTGATCGCCTTGTCCGAGCGCAGGGTCTCGGTCCGGGTCCGCAGGAACGTGCGCAGGGTCTTCGCCTCGGCGTCGACCTTGGCGGTGTCGGCGCCGTCGTTCAGCTTGTAGGCGGCGACGAGGTCGTCGAGCAGGCCAGAGGCGGCGCCGCTGCCCAGCAGCTTGGTGTACAGGGCGCGGTACTGCTCCTCGTACATCTTCTTGAAGGTGGCGTTCTTGAGGAACTTCTCCTTCAGGGGGTGGCTCATGCGCATCATGCCGCCGCCGGGACGCCCCTGCCCGCCGCCGGGCGCGGTGAGGCCCTGAGGCGGCTGCCCCTGCCGGGGTTGCGCCGGCTGGGTCTGCGTCTGGGTCTGCTGTTGGTTCTGCTGGGGACGTCCAGGGCCGAAGCCGCCCATCCCGATCGTGTCGTTGACGCCGCTCTTGGCGTCGCCGTTGAAGGCGAGGTTGAGGTCCCAGGTGATGACCTTGAACTTCCTGGTGGCCGTGTCGTACCACAGGTAGTAGTTCTTGCCGGGGCCGGCCATGTCGTCGAAGTTGACCATGATGTGCTGCAGGGCCAGGTAGCGGGCGAACGAGGTCACGTCCAGGCGGTCGGTCAGGCCCTCGGTGAACTCGGCGTCGGAGGCTTCGCCCGTCCACCTGACCAGGTCGATGACCGGCTGCAGGTCCTTGCCGCCGACCTTGTTGATCTGCTTGAAGTCGCCGGTGTACTCGGTCTGGTCCTCGCCCTTGTAGGTGAACGAGCCGGTGGCCAGCGACTTGTACAGCACGCCGTCGCCGAGTTCGGCCGCGTAGCCCTCGTCCAGGTACTCCACCACCAGGCGCGGGGTGGACGCGCGGCCGTTGACGGTGAAGGAACTGTAGGCCGAGCGCTGGGTCGGCTCGCCGGAGGCGCCGACCAGTGCGATGCCGAGCGCCTCGTTCAGCATCGTCGTCGAGCCCATCGTGGCCGGCCGTACGGCGACCTGGGTGCGCCCCTGGTAGCGGCGGCCCTCCACGAACTCGTCGAAGCTGATCAGCCAGGGCAGGTTCTCCGGCTCCTCGGCCTTCAGGGAGGCGCCGAACATGCCGCCTCCGGGCGGCCCGCCCTGGCCCTGCGGCTGCCCGTTGCCGGGCGGCTGGAAGCCTTCAGGGGGTTGGAAGCCGTCGGGCGGTTGGAAGCCGTCGGGCATCCCTTCCGGCCGCCGGCCGCCGCCGGGCACGGCCCGCCGCTTGGACTGCCCCTTCCAGGTCAGCTGCCCCAGCGTGGAGTTGCCCTTGAGACGGACGCCGACGCTCGGGACGCGGGTGCCGTCGATCGTCAGGTCGGCTTCGACGTACTTCTTCTCGCCGTCCTTGAAGTACTCGCTCAGCATGTCCTGGTAGGCCTCGTCGGTGAAGGTGAGCTTCACCTCGTGCCCGGTGGAGGCGTCGAACAGGTCCTTGGTGCCGGTCAGGTTCGAGGTGACGACCCTGGCCTCGGCGGCCTGGGCGGTGGTGACGTACGGGCGGATCGTGCCGCTGCCGAAGACGCCCCAGCAGGCGGCCAGGAACGCCGCGCACAGCGTGACGAGCCTCCAGTTCTGCCGGAGCCTGACGGGGACGCGGTGCTTGAGGTGCTTGGTCGGTGCCATGTGCCGGGCCTACAGGTCGGTCTGGTCGTACCCGGTCAGGACGGTGACCGACTGGCCGTGGTTGCGCTCGCGCAAGGCGCTGATCAGGTCGCCCGGCTCGCTGCCCTTCTTGATCTTGACGGTGTACATGAGCTCGGTGAGCGCCCCCGCCCTGATCGACTCCATGCTGACCAGCTCGAACTCGTCGGTGTGCCGGACGAGCACGTCCTGGATCGAGGCGGTGAAGTCCTCGTCCGAGGGGACCTGGACCTTGACGACCTGGCGTCGCACGTTGAGCTGGAACCAGTTGAACCGGTGCATGACCATGACGATCAGGCAGATGGCGACGGCGGCGACGATGCCCAGCAGGTAGAAGCGGGTGCCGACGGCCATGCCGACGCCCATCACCAGGAAGATGAACCCGACGTCGCGGGTCTCCTTGATGGCGTTGCGGAACCGCACCACCGACAGGGCGCCGACCAGGGCGAACGCGCGGGCGATGTTCGAGCCGACGACCAGCATGATCAGCGAGATCAGCATGCCCAGGACGACCAGCGTCTGGACGTAGGACTGGCTGTAGGACACGTTGCGGTGCGTGGCCCGGTACACCCAGCCGATCATGGCGCTGAGCACGAACGACAGGGCCATCGCGATGGCGATGTCGGCCACGCTGAACGTGCCGGACAGGTCCTGGAAGGAGAAGTCCATGGGGGTCATGCCTCCGAGAGAACGGTCGAGGGGATGAGGTCGTGGTCGGGAACGTGGAAGATCGAGCGCGGCGCCAGCCCGTGGGCCTCGACGCTCTGGCAGTACTTGGAGACCCGCACCACTTGCAGGTTCCGCTTGGCGGTCAGGTCGGTCAGCCAGTACGGCACCCGCTCGTTGGCCTTGACCTCCACGATCGTCTTGCCGGCCGGGACGATGAGCCGGTTCTCGGCGTCGGCGCCGAGGTGGAAGTCCCGGTCACGGCCGCGGATGCGCTGGTCGAACGTCACCCGCAGGCCCACGTCGGCGTCACGGCCGAGGTAGGCGTGCCGCTGGTAGCCGGTGATGGCGACGGGCCGCAGGTCCAGGCGCAGCACCAGGTCGAGCACCTCCTCCAGGAAGGCCCGCTGGGACGGGTCGTGCTCGACCAGCTGCCGCCCGTCGCACAGGCGCAGCGCATCGGCGTAAGGGAGGGACACCCGCCGCTTCTGGGTGACCCGGTTGACCCGCTGCTTGATCTCGACGAACACCGGCGTGGCGCCGTCCACGCAGAAGCGGTCGCCGTAGTGGCGCACCCGCAGCTTCCTGCGGAACTTCAGCCCCTCGATCTTCTCCCAGTAGAAGCGCAACTGCCGGGTGTCGTAGTAGACGCTCCAGATGCCGTAGCCCGCCTCGCCGCTGTGCCGGTCGCGATCCAGCCGCTGCTCGATCTCCTCCCGCAGCGCGACCGCCTCCGAGGCGTCCACGAGGTACTTGATCTCGTAGCGGTTGAAGGCGTGCAGCTTGCTGGGGGCCCGCAGCCGGTGGCCCTGGTCACCGTCCGCCTCGGACGGCTGATCAGCATTCTCAGCTGCGGAAACTGCTGGTTTGCGGAACCTTTTCAGCAATGTCCCTCCTTTCGTCAGCACACATCTG
>NZ_JBSFGJ010000521.1:0-6078 GCF_053596515.1 Nonomuraea sp. NPDC001684 | reverse complement strand
CTGCCACACCAGCCCGAAACTCGGCGCCGCGACCAGGGACTCGGGCATGTGCGGCTGCTCGACCGGGCCGTCGCCGCTCATCCTGGACACCGCGCGGGCGGCCCGCGCCGGGCCTCCGGCGGGCGGCATCGGCGGCACCACCGTCAGGGGGACGGCGTGCAGCCGGGCGAGCAGCCGCGCGCCCTCCTCCCAGGGGGCGGACCCGGGGTCGTCGTGGGGGACCGGGCGGCCGGCCGGCCAGACGCTGACCGCGCGGCCCGCCGCCGTCAGCACCTCGGCCTCCAGCGGGGCCAGCAGCACGCCGTTGACCGCGGCCGCGGCGGCGGCCCTGAGGCGGGCGCGCAGCGGCTCCACCTCGTCGCGGGCGGAGTGGGCCTTGACCACCACCTCGCCCATCCGTAACACGACCACGTCGGTGCGTGTCTGGTGTCGCACGGGCTCGCCCGTGCCGCCGTACGCCGCGGCGATGCCCGCCAGCTCCTCCTCTAGACCCACTCGTACAGAGTATTGGGCAGTGTTGGGGGTAAATGCCGTCGTGATGGCGGGAGCGAGGGAGTGGGCGGCGCTGGCGCGCGAGTGGCTGAGGGCGAGCTCGCCGCGGGCCGCCCAGGCGATGCGCGAGCACGATCAGGAGGCCGCCCGGCGCCGCCGTGAGCGGCGTCCGGCGGCGCGCCGGGGGAGGCCCGCGGACCAGGAGGCCGCCCGGGAGCCGGCGCGGTGGGCGGTCGAGCCCGAGGCGGCGGACGGTCCGGGCCAGGAGGAGATCGAGCGGGCGCGTGCGGCGCTGGCGCGGGCGACCTCGCTGGAGCGGGCGCGGGCCCGGGCGCGGCGGGAGCGGGGACACGGGTGACGGATGAAGCCACCCGAGCCCTCGCGAAGGGCCGCCGTCAGGCGCTGCCGAGCCTGACCGCGCCTACTTCCTGAGCCAGAGCATGTAGTACGGGCTGTCCCAGCGGCACTCGTACTCCTTGTACCCCTTCGTGACGAGCAGCGTGGTGCCCGCCGACACGCAGTTCTGCAGCGTGCGGTACGCCTGGTACGGGGTCCAGCTCGTGGCCGAAGCGCCGGCCGGAGCGGCGACGGAGAGGGTGCCGACGGCGAGGGCCCCGGCCATGGCCAGTGCCACGCCGAGCCGTGCGGACTTCTGTCGCATGCATCGTCCTTCCTCGTGGGGCGGCGCGGACGCGCCGTGTTGATCATCCTCACGCTAGCGCTTCTTGATCAGAAAGATGCCCTTTTTGTCGATCTTGCACCTTTCGTGTGGTGGGAGATCACGCACCCGGGTCGGTCAGACTGGGAGCATGAGAATCGGTTTCGCCGTACCCCAGTCAGGGCCCTGGGCCACACCGGAGAACATGCGCCGCGTCGCCGCGCGGGCCGAGGAGCTGGGCTACCACGAGCTCTGGACGTTCCAGCGGCTGCTGTACCCCGTCGGGCATCCCATGGGGCCGACCTACCGCAGTGTCCACGACCCGCTGGTCACGCTGGCGCACCTGTCCGGCGTCACCCGGACGATCCGGCTGGGCGTGGCCGTGGTGAACGCGTACGTGCAGCCGGTCGTGCTGGCCAAGCAGCTCGCCACCCTGCAGACCCTCTCCGGCGGCCGGGTCAGCGCCGGCGTCGGGCTCGGCTGGGTGCCGGAGGAGTTCGAGGCCGCGGGCGTCGGCATGGAGCGCCGCGGGCGCCGGGGCGAGGAGTTCGTCGAGCTGCTGCGCAAGGCGTGGACGGACGACGTCGTCGAGCACGACGGCGAGTTCTACCGGGTGCCGGCCTCCCACATCGACCCCAAGCCGGCGCCGGGGCCGCCGCAGGTCCTGCTGGGCGGCACCGCCGAGGTAGCGCTGCGCCGGGCCGGCCGGCTGGCCGACGGCTGGATCAGCTCCAGCAGGGAGGACCTGTCGGCGGTCGCGGGCCGGATCGCGCTGATCAAGGAGGCGATCGCCGGCGCCGGACGCGACGCGGCCTCGTTCCGCTACGTGTGCCGCGGCGTCACGCAGGTGCGGCCCGCCGGCGCCGAGGACGCCCGCCGGCCGCTGACCGGCACGTACGAGCAGATCAGGCAGGACGTCGCCGCCCTGGCCGCCGAGGGCGTCACGGACGTCTTCCACGACCTCAACTTCGACAAGGAGATCGTCACCGCAGACGCCGGGGAGGCGATGCGCCGGGCCGAGGAGGCCCTGGAGGCGCTGGCGCCCTAACCGCCGCCGTAGGGGACCGTGATGATCTCCAGGTTGTGCCCGTCGGGGCCCGACCAGTAGAGCCCGCGGCCGCCGTCGTGGGTGTTGATCACGCCGGGCCTGGTGTGCCCCGGATCGGCCCAGAACGTCAGGCCGCGGCTCCTGATCCGCCCCCAGATCTGGTCGAACTCCTCCTCGCCGACGAGGAAGGCGTAGTGCTGCGGGGTCACCTCGCCGTCGGCCTGCATCACGTCGAGCGAGACGTCGTTGGCCAGCGTCACGACCCGGAACGGGCCGTAGACCGGCGCGGGCTCCAGGCCGAGGACGTCGACCAGGAAGGCGGCCGTGGCGTCCCGGTCGGTGGCGGCGACGATGGTGTGGTTCAGCTGCACGGGCATGCGTTCACGCTACGTGCCGCAGCGCCTCGGCGGCCACCGCGCACCGCAGCTCGCGCATCCCCGGCCGCCCGCGCACCGGATGGACGGCGTTGGTCAGCAGCACCACGGTCAGCCCGCGCGCCGGATCGACCACCAGCGACGTCCCGGTGAACCCGGAGTGGCCGTAGGCGCCGCTCAGCGGGCCCACGATGCCGGGGTCGCCGATCCGCACGCCGAGCCCGTGCCGGAACGCGGCCCCCTCCGCCCCCTGGTCGCGGGTCATCTCCGCCACGCTCGACGGGCTCAGCATCGCGCCACCGCCCAGCCGCAGCGCCTCCCCGAAGGCCAGCAGGTCGTCCGCCGGGGCGAACAGGCCCGCGTGCCCGGCCACCCCGCCCAGGGCGTGGGCCGTCTCGTCGTGCACCTCGCCGCGCACGCAGCCGGGGCCGGGGCGTTCGGGCTTGAACTCCGTCGCGGCGACGCGCTCGGCCGGCCCGCCGCCGCCGACCGGGCGGTAGCCGGTGCCGGAAAGGCCGAGCACGTCCGTGATCCGGGCGCGGACCAGGACGTCGAGCGGGGCGGACGCGGCCAGCTCGGCGATCCGGCCGGCCATCACCATGCCGACGTCGCTGTAGAGGTAGGGGCCGCCGACCGGGCCGGTGACCGGCGTGGTGAGCATCGCGGCCATGCGCTCGTCCGGCCCGGCCTGCGGAAGCTCCAGGTCGATCCGGCGGGTCGGCGTCAGGCCCGCCGTGTGGGTGAGCAGGCGGCGCAGCGTGATCCGCGGGTCGGCCCCGGGGAGCCACGACCGGACCGGCTCGTCCAGGTCGAGCAGGCCCTCCTCGGTGAGCGAGAGCACCACCGCGGTGGTGCACAGCTTGCTGACCGAGGCCAGGTCGAACACCGAGTCCCGGCGCGCGGGAGGCCGATCGGCGGCGAGCGTCCCGGGGGCCCCCGGGGCGGCGTCCGATCCGGTGGCCGGCTCGGCGTCGGCGTACCTGACCAGCTCGCCCACCGCCGCGGCGGCGGTCACCGTGCCGTGCGCGGCGATCAGCGCGACCGCCGCCGGGCACACCTCGGGCACCGCGGCCGCCAGCAGGCGCTCCAGCCGGTCCGACATCCCCGTTCCCCCCTCGTCAGTCCCCGATGGCGCCCCGGCGCCTCCCGCCCGTACGTCAGCCGCTGAGCGCGTCGCTGAGCCGCTCTCCGTGCGACTCCAGCAGCGCGCGGGCGGCGTCGGGGTCCAGGCCGTGCTGGATCATCACCACGGCCGTCTTCGCCTGCCCGCCGGCCGCCTCCAGCGCCGCGCCCGCCGTCGCGGCGTCGGCCCCGGTGATCTCGCGCACCATGCGCAGCGCGCGGGAGGCGAGCTTGCTGTTCATGGCCGACATCTCGATCATCTTGTTCCCGTAGGTCCGGCCCAGCCGGACCATGGAGATCGTCGAGATCATGTTGAGCACGAGCTTCTGCGCCGTGCCCGCCTTCAGCCTGGTCGAGCCCGCCACCACCTCGGGCCCCACCACGACCTCGATCCCGTGCTCGGCGGCGGCCGACAGCGGCGCGCCCGTGTTGCACGACAGCGCCGCGGTCAGCGCCCCCCGGCCGGCGGCCTCGGCCAGCGCGCCCAGCACGAACGGGGCCCGTCCGCTGGCCGACACGCCCACCACCGAGTCGAGCGCGCCCACCTCCAGGTCCTTCATGGCCGCCGCGCCCGCCTCGGCGTCGTCCTCCGCGCCCTCGATGGACCGGGTCAGCGCCTCCGGCCCGCCGGCGATGACGCCCTGCACCAGCGAGGGGTCGGTGCCGAACGTCGGAGGGCACTCGCTGGCGTCGAGCACGGCCAGCCGTCCCGAGGTGCCGGCGCCGACGTACAGCAGCCTGCCTCCCTCGGCCATCCGGGCGGCGATCGCGTCGATGGCCGCCGAGATCGCCGGGACGGCCGCGGCCACGGCCACGGGCACCTCGGCGTCGGCCTGGTTCATCAGTCGGGCGATCTGCTCCGTCGGCAGCCGGTCGATCTGGCTGTAGCGGGGATCGCTCTGCTCGGTGGACAGCTCGGGCAGCGGATCAATCATGACGCTAATTTCCACCCTTTACTTCTCAGTTGTAAATATCTTTCAGAGAATGGATCCATGTCACACGTACGCACCGGAGCCGAACGGCTGGCCGCGGACCCCGCGCTGGCCGGCGGCGCCCGTCTCGGCCTGATCACCAATCCCACCGGCGTCCTGCCCGACCTGACCCCCACGACCGACGCCCTGCTGGCCGCGGGGCTGCCCCTGACCGCGCTGTTCGGCCCCGAGCACGGCCTGCGCGGCACGGCCCAGGCGGGATCGAGCGAGCGCGACGCGGTGGACCCCGCGACGGGACTGCCGGTCTTCGACACCCACGAGCTGTCGGGCGACGACCTCGACCGCGTGGTCGCCGCCTCCGGCGTGGACACGCTGGTCTTCGACATCGCCGACGTGGGCGCCCGTTTCTACACCTTCGTGTGGACCATGTACGACCTGCTGGCCTCGGCCGCGCGGCTGGGCCTGCGGTTCGTGGTGCTGGACCGGCCCAACCCCCTGGGCGGGACCGTCGAGGAGGGCCCCCTGCTGGACCCGGCGTTCGCCAGCTTCGTGGGCCGCTTCCCGCTGCCCGTGCGCCACGGCAGGACCGCGGGGGAGCTGGCGGCGCTGTTCGGCTTCGACGCCGACCTGCGGGTGGTCACGATGGAGGGCTGGCGGCGGGACATGAGCTGGGCGGAGACCGGCCTGCCCTGGGTGATGCCCTCGGTCAACATGCCGACCCCCGACACCGCGCTGGTCTACCCGGGCACCGGGCTGTTCGAGGGCACCAACTTCTCCGAGGGCCGCGGCACCACCCGGCCGTTCGAGCTGGTCGGGGCGCCGTACGCGGACGAGCGCTACGCGGCCGCCCTGAACGGGCTGGAGCTGCCGGGGGTGCGGTTCAGGGACACCTGGTTCACCCCGACGTTCCACAAGCACGCGGGCCTGCCCGTCCGCGGGGTGCAGCTGCACGTGCACGACCCGCGGGCCTTCCGGCCGGTGCTGACCGGGTTGTCGATGCTGCACACGGCCCGCGTCCTCTACCCGGACGACCTGGTCTGGAAGGGCGAGGAGCTGTTCCTCGACCTGCTCTGGGGCTCCGACACGCTCACGCGCTGCCTGGAGGCCGGGGACGACCCGCGCGAGCTGTGCCCGCCGCCCGGCCGTCCAGAAGGACATCTGCTCTACAGCTGACATCAGGCCAGATCGCGCCGGTAGAGCCAGAAGACGCGTTCGGCTCGCGCGCCCACGGCGCGCGAGTAGAACCGCAACGGCCCCACCCATCCGATCTCGGCGCTCTCCTGACCGGCGGCCCGCTGCTCGGCCAGGCAGCGGCGCAGCAGCACCCCGCCGAGGCCGAGCCCGCGGGCGTCCGGAGCGGTGCCCATCGGGCCGAACCAGGCCGGCCGCGCCCCCCAGGCGGCGAAGGCCAGGACACGCCCGTCGCGCTCGGCGTAGTGCAGGCCGGTCGCG
>NZ_JBSFGJ010000520.1:0-6118 GCF_053596515.1 Nonomuraea sp. NPDC001684 | reverse complement strand
GGGCTCGTGCGGGCGGTGCCCTTCCCGCTGCTCGCGGTGGGCGCCACCGCGGCGGTCACGGCCACGCTCGGCGAGGTCGGGATCGGGGCGGCGGCGTTCGGGCTGTCGCTGGGCGTCGCGGGGGTGCTGGCGGGCTATCTGCTGGGCACCGGCGTGCAGATGTGGATGCTGGAAGGGGTCGGGTCGCGCCAGGAGCTGGTCGACAGCTTCGTGGGCGCGTTGCACTGGTGGGCGTTGATCGGCGGCTTCCTGCTGGTGGGCGTGATCGTGCTGGCGGCGGTGATGGGGCGGCGGCCGTCCCGGGAGGAGGAGTCGTCGTCCGGTGATGAGCCGGCGGAGGTCGCGGTCGCGGTCGGGGCCGGTCGTGAGCGCGGGGCCGCGGCGCAGGAGCCGGTCACGACGTGGGGCTCGGTCGTTCCAGAAGGCTCTCCCGCGCCGGAGGAGGACGAGCCCGCCGAGCCCGTGCCCGCGGTGCCGCCGCAGGCGCCTTCGCCGGAGGACGGCGAGCGGTCCTGAAGTCCTCGCCCGCGCGCGTCATGCCTGTGGCGACGAGGGTGTGGGTGCGGACGGTAAGCTGAGCGACGGCTATGGCGACGCGAGGGCCCGTGTCCCGCGGAGCGCCCTCGTTGTCAGGCCAGGCGCCCGTAGCCGCGACCCGAATCTGTTCAAAGGAGAACCACACGTGTCCGAGCGCACTCTTGTCCTGATCAAGCCCGACGGGGTGAAGCGTGGCCTCATCGGTGACGTGATCGCCCGCGTGGAGCGCAAGGGCCTCAAGGTCGTGGCGATGGACCTGCGCACCCTCGACGCCGACACCGCCAAGGCGCACTACGCCGAGCACGCCGAGAAGCCGTTCTTCGGCGAGCTGGTCAACTTCATCACCTCGGCGCCGCTCGTGGCCCTGGTCCTTGAGGGCCCGCGCGCCATCGAGGCCTTCCGCGCGCTGGCCGGCGCCACCGACCCGGTCAAGTCCGCCCCCGGCACCATCCGCGGCGACCACGCCCTGGAGATCGGCGAGAACGTCGTCCACGGCTCCGACTCGCCCGAGTCCGCGGCCAGGGAGATCAAGATCTTCTTCCCCGACCGCTTCTAGCAGTCAGCTTCACCCGCGCGCCCGCTGGCTTCATGCCGTGCGGGCGCGTCTTTTTGTCGGCTGCGGGTTGTAGCGTTCACCGAGTCTGGCAGGCGCGGGCGCAGTTGATCCGGTCGTGTGGGTGCAATTCGGGCAAAATCCAGGTTGAGGTAGGGGCTGGAGATTTTTGTGGAGCGCGAGGGCTCATTGCGCTCACTGGTGGGTACGTCACGTTACGATTCGAATTCGATCCGTAGTCATTCGCGAACGACGATACGGAGGGCTCCGTTCCCCATGGGCAGCAAGCTCGCGTTTCTCGGCCGTGACATGGCGGTCGATCTGGGCACCGCCAACACGTTGGTCTACGTGCGTGGCCGGGGCATCGTGCTCAATGAGCCGTCAGTCGTAGCGATCAACACCACCACAGGCAAGATCGTGGCGGTGGGCATCGAGGCAAAGCGAATGATCGGTCGTACGCCCGGCAACATCGTCGCGGTCCGCCCGCTGAAGGACGGCGTGATCGCCGACTTCGACGTCACCGAACGGATGTTGCGCTACTTCATCCAACGAGTGCACAGACGACGCCATTTCGCCAAGCCGCGCATCATCATCGCCGTACCGAGCGGCATCACCAGCGTCGAGCAGCGCGCGGTGAAGGAAGCCGGATACCAGGCCGGCGCAAGGAAGGTCTACATCGTCGAGGAGCCGATGGCCGCCGCCATCGGGGCCGGGCTGCCGGTGCACGAGCCCACCGGGAACATGGTGGTCGACATCGGCGGCGGCACCACCGAGGTGGCCATCATCTCGATGGGCGGCGTGGTCACCAGCCAGTCGATCAGGATCGGCGGCGACGAGCTCGACCAGGCGGTGATCACGTTCGCCAAGAAGGAGTTCTCGCTGATGCTCGGCGAGCGCACCGCCGAGGAGATCAAGATGGCGATCGGGTCGGCCTGCCCCAACGGCGAGGAGACCCACGCGGAGGTGCGGGGGCGCGACCTGATCAGCGGGCTGCCCAAGACGATCATCGTGTCGAGCGAGGAGATCCGCAAGGCCACCGAGGAGCCGGTCAACGCGATCGTCGACGCGGTGAAGACCACCCTCGACAAGTGCCCGCCCGAGCTGTCGGGCGACATCATGGACCGCGGCATCGCCCTGACCGGCGGCGGTGCCCTGCTCAAGGGGCTCGATGAGCGGGTCAAGGCCGAGACCGGCATGCCCGTCCACCTGGTGGAGAACGCCCTCGACTCGGTCGCCATCGGCTCGGGCAAGTGCGCCGAGGAGTTCGAGGCCCTGCAGCAGGTGCTCGTTCCGGAGTCGCGGCACTGATGAGAGATTCGCGCCGGGCCCGGCTGATCCTGGGAGTGCTGCTGATGGCGGCGCTGGTCGTCCTGACCATCGACCATCGTGCGGGCGACAGCTCACCGCTGCGTCCGCTGCGCTCGGCGGGGTCCTGGGTGTTCGGCGCGGCCGAGCGGTTCGGCGGGGGCGTGGTGCGTCCCGTCGGCGGCTTCCTGCACGCCCTGGCCAGCGCGCCCAGCGCGCAGCGGCACATCGAGCAGCTGCAGGAGGAGAACGCCAGGCTGCGGGCCGGGCTGTCCTCCAGCACGCTCGACGCCACCCGCTCGGCGGAGCTGAAGAAGCTGCTCGGCCTCTCCGGCACCGGCGGCTACAAGGTGGTCACGGCCAACGTGGTGGCCAGGCGCGGGCAGCCGGGGTTCGAGGACAGCGTGCAGATCGACGTGGGCACCGGTGACGGGGTGCGTCCCGACATGACGGTGCTCAACGGTGACGGGCTGGTCGGCCGGGTCATCCACGCCTCGTCGGCCACCTCCACGGTGGTGCTGCTCAGCGACCCCGCCTCGGCCGCCGGGGGGCGGCTGGAGGGCGGCCAGGAGATCGGCGTGGTGCACGGGGTGGGCGAGAACGGGCGGCTCGTGCAGTTCCGGCTGCTCGACTCGACGGCGCCGATGGAGCGGGGCGGTCGCATCGTCAGCTTCGGCTCCAAGAACGGGCGGCCGTACGTGCCGGGGGTGCCGATCGGGGTGATCGAGCGGGTGGAGTCCACGCCGGGGGAGCTGACCCGCATCGCCTACGCCCGGCCGTTCGCCGACCTGACGGCGCTCGACGTGGTCGGCGTGGTGGTCGAAGGGCCCAAGCGGGATCCGCGTGACGCGGTCCTGCCGGTCAAGGAGGGGGCGCGGTGATCGGCGACGGCACGGCCTCCGGCGAGGCCGCTGCTGGCGTGGTGATCGGGGGATGAGAAGCGTGCTGCTTTCGGCGGGGACGGAGGCGCGGTGATCGGGGCGATGGTCGTGGTGCTGGCGTTGCTGGCACAGGTCATGCTGGTCAACCGGCTGCCGTTGCCGGCGGGCGGCGCGCCTGACCTGGTGCTGCTGGCGGTGGTGGGCATGGCGCTGGAGCGCGGACCGGTGGCGGGGGCGATGGTCGGCTTCTTCTCGGGGCTGCTGGTGGACCTGGTGCCGCCGACCGCGCATCTGATGGGCCAGTACGCGTTCGTGCTGGCCGTGGTCGGTTATGTGGCGGGGCGCGGCGCGGGCGGGCCGGCGACGACCGTCGTGCTGTGTGTGCTGATCGCGCCGCTGGTGGCCGTGGGGGTGGCCGGGCTGCTGTCCGATCCGCGGGTGTCGCTGGCGACGCTGACCCAGCAGGTGCCCGTCACCGTTCTCTACACGCTCATCGTGGCGCCGGTGGTGATCTGGCTGGCCACCCGGGGGAGACAGCCGAGGTACTCGACATGATCCGCATGCGTACCAGGTTGCTGGTGCTGCACGTCCTGGTGGTGCTGCTGCTCGTCGTGCTGGCCGTACGGCTGTGGCAGGTGCAGGTCGTGCGCGGCCAGGAGTTCGTGACCAGGGCGATGGAGACCAGGACGCGCACGGTGATCGTGCCCGCGGTGCGGGGGCAGATCCTCGACTCGTCGGGGCGTCCGCTGGTGCGCAACAGGACGGCGCTGGTCGTGTCCGTCGACCGGACGAAGCTGAACAGGATGCCGGGCGGGGGGATGAGCGTGCTGCGCAGGCTCTCCTCGGTGCTCGACCGGCCGGTCAAGGACCTGCGGCAGCGCATCACGCCCTGCGGGCCGGGGGTGGGCAAGCCGTGCTGGACGGGGTCGCCCTACCAGCCGGTTCCGCTGGACGAGAAGGTGGACACGCGCGAGGCGTTGCAGATCCTGGAGCGGCAGGAGGAGTTCCCGGGGGTGACCGCGGAGATCCACTCCGTCCGGCAGTACCCGGGCGGACGGGCCGGGGCGCAGATGCTGGGTTACCTGCAGCCGGTGACCGAGGCGGAGCTGGAGAAGCGCGAGGGGCTCAAGGCCAGCTTCTCCGGTGTCGACCTGGCGGGGCGCGACGGCATCGAGTACGTCTACGACGACGCGCTGCGTGGCAAGTCGGGGCTGCGCAGGGTGCAGGTCGACCGGATGGGCAAGGCCCTCGGGGTCGAGGAGCAGGTGCCGCCGGTCGCCGGCGACCACCTGGTGACCAGCATCGACGCGCGGGTGCAGGCGGTGACGGAGAAGGCGCTCGCCAACGCGATGAAGAGCGCGCCCGGGGCCGACGGCGGCGCCGCGGTGGTGCTCGACGCGCGTTCCGGGCGGGTGGTGTCGGTGGCCAGCGCGCCGGGGTACGACCCGGAGATCTGGGCCGGTGGCATCTCGGCCAAGGGCTACCAGTGGCTGTTGTCGGACAAGTCGGGTAAGCCGCTGGTGTCGCGGGCGATCAACGGGCAGTTCGCGCCCGGTTCGACGTTCAAGGTGTCGTCGGTGTCGGCGATGTTGCGGGCTGGGTATCCGCTCAACGGCACGTACGACTGCCCCGGGGCGTACATGGTGGGCGACCGGTCCTTCAGCAACTTCCGGGGGATCGGCCTCGGGCAGATGAACCTGCACACGGCGCTGGTCAAGTCGTGCGACACCATCTTCTACCGGGCGGCGTACGAGCAGTACCTGAAGGACGGCGGGCGCAACCCGAAGAAGCGCACGAAGGAGGTGTTCGCCAACACGGCCAGGGCCTTCGGCTTCGGCCGGCCGACCGGGGTCGACCTGCCGGGCGAGTCCTCCGGGCGCATCCCCGACCGGGCCTGGAAGAAGGACCTGTGGAACCGCACCAGCGCCACGAGCTGCGAGCGGTCGCGCAAGGGATATCCGGAGGAGAAGGACCGGGCGCGGGCCGACTTCCTCAAACGCCTCGCCCTGGAGAACTGCACCGAGGGCTTCCTGCTGCGGCCCGGTGACTCGGCCAACTTCGCCATCGGCCAGGGCGACGTCCTGGTGACGCCGATGCAGCTCGCGCGGGCGTACATGGCGCTGGTGAGCGACGGCAAGGTCCGCAGCCCGCGCATCGGGTGGGCGCAGGTGAGGCCCGACGGCAAGGTGGTCAAGACCATCGACGTGCCGGTGGTCGGCAAGCTGCCGATCAGCGACAAGGAGCGTAACTACATCAAGAACGCGCTGAGCCAGGTGCCCTCCGACGGCACCGCGGCGGGAGCGTTCACCGGCTTCCCGATGGACAAGGTGCGCATCGGCGGCAAGACCGGTACCGCGGAGGTGTGGGGCAAGAAGGACACCTCGTGGTTCGCGTCGTTCGCGCCCACCAACAATCCGCAGTTCGTGGTGGTCGTCATGGTGTCGCAGGGTGGCATGGGCGCCTCGACCGCCGCGCCGGCCGCACGCGAGATCTACGAGGGCATCTACGGCTTCAAGGGGCAGCCGGCCGCCGTGCCCGGCGGAAGACTCCCGACCAAGCTGCCGAAGTTCGCGCCCGACGGGACGGTGATCCACCAATGAACCGCGCCGTGGCCGCGCGGCGGCCCTCGCTCATCCAGCGGGCGATCGGCGAGCACTCGGTGGTGCGCCGCATGGACGGGCTGATGCTGGTCGCGGTGGCCGGGCTGTGCCTGATCGGCACCCTGCTGGTGTGGTCCTCGACCCGCACGTGGGCGCCCGGCGCCACCGGGCTGGTCAAGAAGCACCTGCTCAACGAGGTCATCGGCGTCACCTTGTGCGCCGTGGTGGCGATGGTCGACCAT
>NZ_JBSFGJ010000519.1:0-6145 GCF_053596515.1 Nonomuraea sp. NPDC001684 | reverse complement strand
GGACGCGGGAGGGGAACAGGCGGGCGTAGGCCGTCGCGGGGCGGCCGCCGTAGGAGTTGGCGAGGAAGCTCAGCCGGTCCTCGCCCAGGGCGACGCGGACGGCCTCGATGTCGCGGGCGACGGAGGCCGAGTCCATGTGGTCGAAGAGCTCCGGATCGGCGGCACGGCACCGCTGGGCGTGCTCGCGGTTCGTCCGGGCGAGGGCGGCGTACTCGGCGCGGTCGCGCGGCAGGGTGATCCACGGACCGGTGGTCAGGCATGCGTACGGCAGCACGCCGCCGGGTTCGACCGTGTTGCGCGGGGCGAGGCTGACCACGTCGAAGCGGTCACGCAACGGCGTGAACTTCCCGTGGAACTGCTTCAGGTCGTCGATGCCCGACGCTCCGGGGCCGCCGGGGACGGAGAAGAGCGTGCCGATCCGGCGTGCGCCGCCGGAGGCGGGCAGGAGGCCGAGCGGGACGGCGATCTTCCGTCCGGCCGGCTTGCTCCAGTCCACGGGCACCTGGACGGAGGCGCACCGCATGTCCCGGGGGGCGTCCTTGTCCGCGCACGGCCGCCAGACCAGGGAGGACGGTCCGGCGTCCGTCGAGTCACCGACGGCGGGCACCGCCACCAGGCCCGCCAGGAGCGCCGCGGCGGCGCCGACGGCCAGGACCCTGCGCGTGCCGCCCTTCGACGCGGTGACCGCGGCGCCCGCCGTCAGCGCGGCGGCGAGGTAGGCGAGCAGCAGCGCGGCCGCCGCCGGCGGGGACAGCAGGCCGCCGCCCACCCCGGCGATCTGGCCCGGCAGGTTCTCGATCATGTACGACCCGGCCCGCGCCCGCAGCGGCGACGGCAGGGTCTGGGCGGCGACCGGGAGCACCAGGAAGATCATGACGAGCGCGACCAGACTCCCGGGGGTGGACCGCAGCGCCGCGCCCACCCCCAGCCCGATCAGCGCCGCGGCCGCCATGGACAGCCCGGCGGCCACCACCGAGGTGAGCACCCCGGGGTCGGAGAGCGGTGTGCCCAGGGTCCGCCCGTCGAGCAGCACCTGACCGGCGCGCTCGCCGAGCACGGCCTGGGCGGCCAGGTGCATGGCGAAGGCCAGCAGCTGACCGGCGACCAGGGTGACGGCGGCCAGTCCGGGGACCTTGGCGAACAGGAACAGCTGCCGCCGGGGCACCGCCACCAGGCTCGTCCTGAACATGCCGGTGGCGTACTCGGAGGTGATGGTGAGGGCGCCCAGCGTGCCGAACACGAAGTAGGCGACCGGCAGGCCGGTGCCCAGGCCGTTGCCGTTGCCGGTGAAGCGCAGCCGCTCCTCGGCCGTCTGGTGGTCGAACCCCCGTCCCATCAGGTACGCCACCCCGGCGCAGGCCAGCACGGCGAGCAGCGAGACGGCCAGCAGGTACGCGTTCGAGCGCAGTGAGCGCAGCTTGAGCCATTCGGCGGCGACGGCGTCCGTCGTCGGGGCCGTCATCGGGCCGCCTCCGCGGTGACGGGGCGGGCGCCGTACTCGACGCTGTCCTCGGTGAGCTCCAGGAACGCCTCCTCCAGCGACGCGCCGCGCGGGGTCAGCTCCCGCAGCGCGATCCCGGCCCGCAGCGCCAGGTCGCCGATCACACCGGCCTCCAGCCCCCGAACGGACAGGCCCTGGACGGGCAGGCCGCCGGTCCCGGGCGGGTCGTGCGCGGGCGGCTCCGCGGGCTCGGGCGGGTCGTGCGCGGGCGGCTCCGCGGGCTCGGCGGTGACGGTCGCGCCGTGCCCGCGCAGGATCTCCGTCAGCCGTTCCGAGTCGGTGGCGCGCACCAGGACGTCGCGCTGGAACCGGGCGGCGAGCGCGTCCGTCGTGGTGTCGGCGATCAGCCGGCCGCGTCCGACGACGACGACGTGGTCGGCGGTGAGCGCCAGCTCGTTCATCAGATGGCTGGACAGCAGGACGGCACGGCCCTGGGCGGCGAGCGAGCGCAGCAGGTCGCGGATCCAGCGGATGCCCTCCGGGTCCAGCCCGTTCAGCGGCTCGTCGAACATCAGCGCCTTCGGGTCGCCCAGCAGCGCCGCCGCGATGCCCAGCCGCTGCTTCATGCCGAGGGAGAACCCGCCGATCCGCCGGTCCGCGACGTCCTCCAGCCCGACCTGGCCGAGGACGGCGGCCACCCGCCGCGGGCCGAGGCCGTTGCTGCGCGCCAGGCAGCCGAGATGGGCGCGGGCCGTGCGGCCGCCGTGCACCGCCCCCGCGTCGAGCAGCGCCCCCAGCGTGTGCATGGGCCGGCGCAGCGACGCGTAGGGGCGGCCGTCCACCAGCGCCGCACCGGCGGCGGGCGTCTCCAGCCCGAGCACGGCGCGCATGGTCGTGGACTTCCCGGCGCCGTTCGGGCCCAGGAATCCGGTCACCAGGCCCGGTCTCACGGTGAAGGTCAGGTCGTCCACGGCGAGTGTGCGGCCGTAGCGCATGGTCAGTCCTCTTACCTCGATCACGTCTCCCCCTCGTCGGCTGGTCTCGTCGAGCCTGGCGAGCCGGGGCCGCGGCCTCCATGGGTGCGCGCCCACCTGCCGGGGTGGGAAATCGCCACCCCGGGGGGTGGGGCCGGCCCCACCGCCTTCTGCTCGCCGATTGGGCAGACTGCATCTGTGATGGCAAGACGACCCTCGCCCGGCGGCCCGGCGTGGCGGGTGGTGACCGGCCTGGCGGCGTACGCGCTGAACGCGGTGACCGGCCTGGCGCTGAACGCCGTCACCGGCGTGGCCGCGCTGGCGCTGCTCGTCCTGGTGCCGGTGAGCGCCGTCCTGGTGCCGGTGGCCGGTCTCGGGCGGGGGCCGCTCGGCCGGCTGCTCGCGGCCGCTCGCCGCCTGGCCGGGTTCCAGCGCCGCTGGGCGGGCCGGACGCTCGGCCTCGACGGCGACGGCGACGGCGACGGGACCAGCACAGGGAACAGCACAGGGACCAGCGACGGGGACGGCGAGGGCAGGTGGCGGGAGCTGGCCTGGCTGGCCGTGCACGGCGTCACCGGACCCGCCCCGTTGGCGGCGGTGTGGGCGATGTTGTCCGCCCTGGACTACGTCTTCCTCCGGCTGCGGCCGGCCGAGACGAGCCTGCTCAACACGTTCGCCCTGAGCATGTCCACCGTGGCCATCGCCGTGGTGGTGCTCATGGCCGTCCCGCTGTTCCGTACCGGGCAGGCGCGGCTGGCGCGGCGGCTGCTGGACGCGCGGCCCACGCCGGACACGCGGATCCGGGAGCTGACCGCGTCCCGGGCCGCGCTGGTCGACGCGCGCGCGGCCGAGCTGCGCCGCATCGAACGCGACCTGCACGACGGCGCGCAGGCCAAGCTGATCGCCATCCGCATGCACCTGGGGCTGGCCCGCGGCTCCGGCGACCCGGACGAGACCCTGCGGATGATCGACGAGGCCCGCGAGATCGCCGGCCAGGCGCTGAGCGACCTGCGCGACCTGGTACGCGGCATCCATCCTCCGGTGCTGACCGACCGCGGCCTGGCCGGCGCCATCGAGGCGTCCGCGCTGCTGTGCCCGATGCCGGTCGAGATCGACATCGACCTGTCCGGCCGCCCGCAGCCGCCGGTGGAGTCCGCCGTCTACTTCGCCGCGGCCGAGGCGCTGACCAACGTGACCAAGCACAGCGGCGCCTCCCGCGCCTGGGTGCGGCTGCGGCACACCGCCGGCGTGCTCCGGCTGACCGTGGGCGACGACGGCGGGGGCCCGGTCCGCCGCGACCGGGGCACCGGCGTGCGCGGCATCGAGGACCGTCTGTCCGCCTTCGACGGCTCGCTCACCGTCAGCAGCCTTCCCGGCGGCCCGACCGAACTGACCATGGAGGTCCCGTGCGCGTTGTCATAGCCGAAGATCTCGCGCTGCTGCGGGACGGCCTGGTCCGCCTGCTGTCGGCGCACGGCTGCACCGTCGTGGAGGCGGTGGACAACGGGCCCATGCTGCTGGCGGCGCTGGTCCGGCACCGTCCCGACGTGTCGGTGATCGACGTGCGGCTGCCGCCCGGCTTCACCGACGAGGGGCTGCGCGCCGCGCTGGAGGCGCGCGCCCGGGTGCCGGGGCTGCCGGTGCTGATCCTGTCGCAGTACGTGGAGCAGCTGTACGCCAGGGAGTTGTTGTCCGACCGCTCCGGCGGGGTCGGCTACCTGCTGAAGGACCGGGTGGGCGACGTCGACCGGTTCGTCGAGGCGGTGCGCCAGGTGGCCGCCGGCGGCACCGCGATGGACCCGGAGGTCGTCTCCCAGTTGCTGACCCGCCGCGACAGGGACGAACCGCTGGCCGCGCTGACACCCCGCGAGCGCGAGGTGCTGACGCTCATGGCGGAGGGCCTGTCCAACCTGGCCATCGCCGCCCATTTCCAGGTCACCGACAAGGCGGTCGGCAAGCACACGAACAACATCTTCGCCAAGCTCGGCCTGCCTCCCTCCGACGACCACAACCGGCGCGTCATGGCGGTGCTGACCTACCTGCAGGCCGTGCCCGCCCCGCCGAGATCAACGGGCCTGGCCGCCCGTGAGAGGATTTCCCCGCAAGACGGGTGAATCCTGGACGGAAAGGCAGCAATGTTCGCGATCTCCCTGGGCGACGACGGCGCGGAGCTGCGTCCGCTGGAGCCCTGGCGGGCCGAGGAGTTCCTGAGCCACATGGACCGCGGACGCGAGTTCATCGGACGGTTCATCTCCCTGCCCGACCTCGTCACCGACCTGGAGTCCGCCAGGTCGGTGCTGCAGGCGTACGCGGACAAGGCCGCGGCCGACACCGGGCGCATCTACGGCATCTGGAACGGCGGCAGGCTGGTCGGCGGCGTGCTCTTCCGGACGATGGACGTCCGGCTCGGCACCGCCGAGGCGGGCTGCTGGCTGGAGCCGTCGGCGGCGGGCAAGGGCCTGGTGACCAGGGCCGTCCGCGTGATCATCGACTGGGCCGTCGAGGAGCGCGGCATCCACCGCGTGGAGTGGCAGGCCGCGGCCGGCAACACCGCCAGCATCGCCGTGGCCCGGCGGCTCGGGATGAGCAGGGACGGCGTCCTGCGCGAGAGCTACCCCCACCGGGGCGTCCGGCACGACGTCGAGGTCTGGTCCGTGCTGGCCCCGGAGTGGCGGGCCGGCCGCCGGACGGGCTGAACCGCTCGCGCGGCTACCCGGCTTCGTCCAGTTGCCTGGTGGTCTGGTCGATCCGGCGGATGCGGCCGTCCGGGGCCAGGCGGCCGAACATGAAGACCTCCGCCGTGAAGGTCCTGCCCTTGCGCAGCCTCGTGCGCAAGGTCCACCGGGCGGCGATCCGGTCGCCGGAGACCAGCGTCTCGTGGATCTCGACCCCGGTCCCGTCGCCGGCGGCCATCGCCTCCTGGTCGACCTGCCGCCGGACAGGGCGGACGTGGTCGATCATGCGCTGCCGGTCGATCACGAGGCCGTCGTTGCAGTACTCGAAGTCCGGGACGAAGTAGCGGTCGATGATCGTGGCGGGCTCCTCGGGGGAGACGGCCATGTCCCGGGTGTAGGCGGTCAGGAAGTCGGCGAGGTCGCGCTCGCAGGTGATGCCCATGAAGCGTCCTTGAGGGAGTGGGGTGGCTGCCGTCCTGATCCTCGCCGCCCGTGCCCGCCGCCGTCGTCGTACGGCCGGAGACGGTCCGCGCTACTCCCGCCGTCGTACGCTCCCGCGCGGCTACGGCGCCGGGAGGACACGACCGCCTGTCAGGGCCGGGCCGTCACGTCGTTCACGGGGCTGCGCGGCGCCTGCCCGGTCAGGACCCGGACGGCCTCCTCCGCGGCGAACCGCCGCACCGTCTCCACCGCCTGCTCGGAGTAGTAGGCGGCGTGCGGGGTGACGATCACGCCGGGCAGCGTGAACAGCGGGTTGTCCGGACGCCAGTCGCGCTGCTTGGCCGGCTCCTCCTCCAGGTCGTCCAGGGCGGCGCCGGCGATCCACCCCTCGGTGAGCGCCTGGTACAGCGCCTCGTCCTGGACGATCGGGCCGCGCGCGGTGTTGACGAGGATCGCGTCCGGCTTCATCCTGCGCAGCGTCGCGCGGTCGAAGGCGTGGTGCGTCCCCGAGGTGAGCGGCGCCTGGATAACCAAATAGTCGGCGCCCGCCACGAGCTCGTCGAACGACACCGGCCGCACGTGGTGCGCCAGGATCTCGGCGTCGTCCATGAAGG
>NZ_JBSFGJ010000518.1:0-6147 GCF_053596515.1 Nonomuraea sp. NPDC001684 | reverse complement strand
TGGTTCCGCATGACCGACAAGGACAACGCCGCCACCGCCGACGACCAGCACCACCAGGGCGTGGACTGGCAGTACGGCGGCGCGGACCGCGACGTGCTCCAGGGCGACCGCACGGCCAACGGGCCCAACCCCGGCGACAAGATGATCGACTGGAACGGCGGCTTCAACCTCTACACCCACTGCGGCCCGGCCAACGGCGGGCACAACATCGTCCGCCAGCACTCCCCGGCGATGCTCGACTTCCTGGCCAAGGTGGCCTGGGGCGCGGGCGCCGGGCGTGCGGCGGGCGACCCGTCGGGGACGCGGGAGGTGGCCGTCCCGGCCTCGGGCGACAGCGGTTCGCCCTATCCCACCTCACCTGGCCACTTCGACTCGCCCGTGGCCTGCGCGGGCTGATCAGGAGACATGCCGATGTCACGCCGTCTGATGGCGACCATCCTGGCGGGGGTGCTGGCGGCCGTGGGACTCACCACGGCCCCGGCCCACGCCGCAGCCCCGGGACAGCCGTCCTGCGTCCCGGGGGACTGCTTCACCGTCGACGTCTCGCTCGACCGCGCCCCCGCCGTCGGGCAGAGCGCGAGACTCACGGTCGTGGTGACGCCGAAACAGGACATACCCGACGCCACCACGATCATCGAACTCCCCGACACCCTGAAATGGACGACCCCACCCGCCGGATTCACCCACGACACGGCCACGGTCGGCCGCAGCCCCGTGGACCGGGCGACCAGCCGTGCCGAACGCGTGAAAAAAGGCCGGACCATCCGGTACGAGGCAGTGGTCGCGGCCGAGCGGCCGGGCCCGGCCTCCATCCGGGTGCAGGCCCGGGACGGGCGGCCGGGACCGGGCACCGAGGGCCTGGCCTACCTCACCATCGGCACCCGGTCGATCTTCGGCATGCCGGCGGACGACCGCGCCCGCGGCGTCCGGATCCCGGCGCGGAGGAGCGACCTGCCCGGTGACACGTGCGTGCACGGCCGGATCACGCACGTCGTGGCGGAGACCGGCGCGCTCAGAGGCGTGCCCAAGGTGCTCGTCGAGACGTTCGACGTCGACGCGGACGGCTCCGAGCAGATCGGCTGGACCGTCACCGACGACACCGGCGACTACCGGGTGTGCTTCGACGGCGTCGAGGAGGACGGCACCGGCCAGGACGTCTACGTCGAGGTGACCTCGACCGGCGACTACTGGGGAGTGGTGAAGCCGGCCGACGGCACCAACTATCTCGACCGGAGCGAGGTGCGGCCGGACATCCCCCGCGGCACCGCGCTGTCGGTCATCGACTACCAGGCCGCGCCGGGCAGCCCGATCGAGGGCGCGTTCCGCCTCTTCACCGCCGCCCACGACACCTGGAAGGCCTACACCGGCTGGCTGGGCCAGCCGGGCGACGGGTGCTGGGAGACGGGCTCGGCCTCCTGCCGGAGGGTGCTCCTGGTCTGGGCTCCCGACCGGGCCGTCCCCGGCGGCTCCTACTACTGCAGCAGGGTCGCCGCCCCCTCCTGCCCCCGCGAGTTCGAGGCCCATCTGACGGCGTCGGCGCAGCTGCGGAAGATGGAGATCGCCCACGAGCTCGGGCACTTCATCATGGACTACACCTACGGCCACCTGCCGCCGATGGACCCCTCCTGCCGGGCCCACTACATGATGACGCCGATGGCGACCAAGTCCTGCGCCTGGGTGGAGGGGTGGGCCGACTGGGTCGCGGTCCAGACGTACGGAGACACACATTTCCGGTGGGCCACCGGCGGCCTCCAGGACGTCGACCTGGAGAGCCCGCGCTGGTACAGCGCAGGCTGGCCGAGCGGTCCCGACGCCGACAGGACCGAGGGGCGCGTGGCCGGCGCCCTGCTCGACCTGGCCGACTCCGGGGCACGCGACGAGAAGTACTGGGACGTCGCCGGGATCGGGCCGGAAGGGGTCGTGGCGGCCTTCAGGAACGTGGCCGCCGACGACCTCGACCAGTTCCTGCTCGGGCTGGACGTCCGGAACCAGGCCCTCGCCGAGCAGGTGTTGTTCCAGAACACGATCAGGGTGAGCCGCCTGTCGGCGCTGCTGGACCGCAGTCCGGCGCGCTGGCCCACCAACGTCCCGCAGGAAGAGCTCTTCACCGTCCCGGCCGGGCGGTGGGCGGTGGCCGTGACCTCCGCGGTCGCCGCCGACGGAACGGACGTCAACCTGGACGTCGTGCCCCAGGCGGCGGGCAAGCCGCCCGTCACCAGCGAGGACTGGGCGGCCAACCCGGACTTCGTCGCCGTGCAGCCGCCCGTCGCCGACGAATCCTTCACCGCCTGGGCCGGGTCTCCCGCCGACTATCAGGAGTACGCGCTGGAGGTGGCGCAGGCGCCCGACGGCGACCTGGGGAAGGGATCTCCCCAGGAGCTCGCCATGGCCGCCGATCGGCTGGTGGAGATCCGGACCGTCCGGCTGGAGCAGGGCGTGCCCGCGACCCTCACCGTCACGCCCCGCAACGGCCAGGACGTCGACCTCTTCGTGATGACGCCCAACCCCGCCGTGTGGGGGCAGCCGCGTTCCGCCGCGCGCCGCGCCGCGAGCGGCGGAGCGGGCAAGGCCGAGCGGATCACCATCTCCGACCCGAGGACGACCGGCGTCTACGCGGTCGTCGTGATTAAGAAGAGTGGCGAGGGGACCGTCTCCCTGGCCCGGAGCTGAGCCTTCTCGACCGCTGTTCGGCGTGGCCTGCGAAACCTTGGAATCGGCCTGTGGCGACTGGCGGCTCGGCACGGCCCCGGCGGTCCGGGACGCGGGGCTCGGCCACATGTCGGCCGCGCGCTCCGGGACCGGCCGTGAAAAGGGGCGCCGCGCGAGGCGGCCGCCCGCTCCCCACCATAGGGAAGGGAATTGCCATGGAACTGAACGTCTCCGCCCTGGACATGCTGCCGACCGCCGACGAGGCCGGCCTCATGTACTGCGACATGACCTGCTTCGACGTGAGCGTCAACTGCAGCGGGTCCACCATGAACACCCAGACGATCACCACCACCGGCGGCTGGTACTGAGCCGTCCGGGACGCCTGCGGCGTACCGGGTGATGACCGGACGGACAGCTGAATGAGGCGGGGCCCGGGGCGTCTGCCGCGGGCCCCGCCGACTGCCTCGCTACTTGAGCACCTGCGCCGAACGCACCTCGTGCAGGTGGACCAGCACGTCGAATGCGCGGGACAGGGCGGTGTCGAGCGGCGGGTACGGGTACTGCGTGCCGATGTTGCGGGTCGGGCGAGCCACCGCCAGCCAGTCGCGCGCGGCGGCCGGCGCGGTGCGCATGTCGAGGTAGAAGTCGTCGTAGCGGACCCGGTCGAGGGTGTGCTCGTTGCTGCCGGGTTCGGCGGGGCCGGCGGTGAACTGCTTCCAGTCGCCGCCCAGCGCGGCGTCCTTCGACAGGAAGGATCCGCGGTCGAAGGTGAAGCCGACGGCGACGTACTTCTCGCCCAGCATGTCGCGCAGGTAGGCGCCCTGCGTCTTCGGGTAGAGCGCGGGATCGCCGGAGACGTACCCGGCGTGGGTGTTCTGCGCGGACATGAGGATCTTGCCGCCGTGGTGTCGCAGCCACCAGACGGTGTTGTCGGCCATGACCTGGTCGCGGTAGCGCTCCATGACGCTCAGCCAGGACTTGTCGGCCAGGTCGTAGCCGGCGAACTTGGCGGTCTGGGCGATGAACCGGGCGTCCTGGACGGCGCTGTCGTACGCGGCCGACGCCCGCGGCCCTCCCAGGCTGAGGAGCAGGTCGAGCGCCTGCTGAGCCTTGGCGGCGAGCTGCCGCCGTTCGTCCAGCGGCCGGTTCAGGTAGGCGAAGACGTCGTCGAGCGGGCGCAACCCCTCGTACAGCGCCGCCAGGGGAGCGGTGGAGCCGGGGTGGGCGCCCCGGACGTACTGCGCGATGCGGGCGAAGACCTCCTCGCCCACCTTCGGCGCGCCGACGTCGTCGCCCATGACGTGCAGCGGGTGGCCGGGGTCGCGGCGGTTGTGCTCGCGCATCCACTCCAGCATCCCGACGAGTTCCTCACGCTCCCACGGCGAGGCCCGCAGCACCTCCTTGGCGATGGCCCGCAGGTCGCCCTTCCCCGTCCGCAGGTACTCGTCCAGCCGCACCCCTCCCGACCAGCTGGCCTCCAGCGCGAACGTGGTGAAACCCTTCTTCTCCACGAGGTAACGGAAGACCCGCTCCTTCACCGTGAAGAACTCATGCGAACCGTGGGTCGCCTCGCCCATGCCGACGACCCGGGCGTCACCCACCATCCGGCCGAACGCCCTCAGGTCGCCCGACTCCGCGCCCGGCTCGGTCGAGCGCAGTTCCTGCGCCGCCGCCTCCAGAGCTCGCACGGGCTCGGCGGGCGCGGCGGGCGCGGCGGGCTCAGCCGCGAAGGCCGCCTGGGCCAGGACGGGCACGAGGGTCAGGCCCGCCGCGAGGGCGGCGAGCTTCCGGCCAACGGTCATGTCACTTGCTCCTTGGTGTCGCCATTACTTGACGCCAAGAACCGTATGACGCGCCCGGATGCCCAGACGATGCCGCTGACCTGCGCATTTTTCGGCGTACGCACTGCCTCGAACAGGTAGGGCCAGCCCTACCGAGGCCGCCCTCGCGCGGCCGAGCTCACCGGGGGACGGCCGCCAGGTTCAGCACGGTGTACTCCTTGCCGCCGCCGCGGGTCTTGACCTGGCACCCCCTGCTCGCGCACCGCTCGCAGGACTTCTCGTCGGCGTCCCAGAAGACGGTCAGGAGCCCGGCTGCACCAGGCCGGTCTCGTAGGCGAGGATGACCAGCTGCACCCGGTCTCGGACGCCGAGTTTCATCAGGGCGCGGGTGATGTGCGTCTTGGCGGTCAGCGGGCTGATCACGAGCCTGGCGGCGATCTGGTCGTTGGACAGCCCCTCCGCCACCAGACGGACGACCTCGCGTTCGCGATCGGTGAGCACGGCGAGCGCGGTGAGCCGGTCGCCGCTCAGCGGGGCGGGCCGGTGAGCGAACTGCTGGACGACCCGCCGGGTGACGCTCGGCGACAGCAGTGCCTCGCCCGCGGCCACCACGGCCACGGCGTGGCGCAGCTCGGCCGGTTCGACCTCCTTGGTGAGGAACCCGCTGGCGCCGGCGCGCAGCGCGGCGAAGACGTGGTCGTCGGTGTCGAACGTGGTCAGGATGACGACCTTGGTCCCCGGGCGTTCGGCCAGCACCCGGCGGGTGGCCTCGATGCCGTCCATTCCCGGCATGCGGATGTCCATGAGGATCACGTCGGGCTCGGTGGCGCGCGCCTGCCGGACGGCCTCGTCGCCCGTGGCGGCCTCGCCGACCACGGTCAGGTCCTTGGAGCGGTTGAGCAGGCTGCGGAAACCGGCCCGGACGAGGGCCTGGTCGTCGGCGAGCAGCACCTTGATCGTCATGTTGCCATGGGGATGATCGCGCGCACGGCGAACCCCTCGCTCCCTTCGATGCTCAGCGTGCCGCCCAGGGTGGTGACACGTTCGCGCATGCCGGTCAGTCCGTGGCCCCCGGCCAGGACGCCATCGGCCGGGGCGGTCGCGCCGCGGCCGTCGTCGGCCACCTCGACCGTCACCGCGTGGCTCGCATACCGCAGCCGCACCGACACCCGGGTGGCGTCGGCGTGTTTGATGGTGTTGGTCAGCGCCTCCTGGACGAGCCGGTGGGCCGCGACGGCCTGCGGGCCGGCGACCGTGGCGGCATCGCCCTCCTCGTGCAGCTCCACCTCCAGGCCGGCGGCCCGGGCGGCGGAGACGAGATCGGCGATGCCGCCCAGGTCCGGCTGCGGGGCGGCGTCACCGTCGATCCGCAGCACGCCGATGAGCGAGCGCAGGTCGGCCATGGCCTTGCCGCGCACGTCCATCGCGGTGCGCAGGGCCGCGCGCGTCTCCTCGGGAGAGTCGTCCAGCGCGTCGGCGGCCACGTTGAGATGCACGCCGACCACGGCCAAGGTGTGGGCGATGATGTCGTGCAGCTCGCGGGAGATCTCCAGCCGCTGTTCGGCGAGCCGGCGGCGGGCGTCCGCCTCGCGTGCCTGCTCCAGTTGCGCCCGCCAGCGCGCCTGGAGGTGGCGGGCGTTGCCGACCGCCAGCACCAGCGCCAGCCAGAGCACCTCGGCGCCGCCGGAGGCCAGCGCGCGGGCGGGCGAGCCGCCCG
>NZ_JBSFGJ010000517.1:0-6159 GCF_053596515.1 Nonomuraea sp. NPDC001684 | reverse complement strand
GTGATGAGCCGGGTGACGCGGTCGGCGTCGTTGTTGACGGTCTCCAGCATGACGCGCTTCTGCTCGTCGGTGAAGCGCGTCCACTTGGCCAGCAGGGTGGCGGTGAAGCCCTTGACGCTGGTCAGCGGCGAGCGCAGCTCGTGGGCCACGGTGGAGACCAGGTCGGCGCGGCTGCGCTCCAGCCGGGCGCGGGCGCCGCCGTCGCGCAGGGTGATCGTGACGCGCTCGACCTCGCCGCCGCGCTCGGGCTCGCGCACCAGCCGGGCCGCGACGTAGAGTTCCTGGCCGCCCGGCAGGTGCAGCGGCCGCTCGGGCACCCTGGTCCTGGTACGCAGCCCGCCCTCGGGATCGAGCGCCTTCCACCACTCGCGCCCGTCGTGGTCGCGGAAGGGGAAGACCTCGTTCATCTCCCGGCCCACGGCGCGCTCCATGGCGACCCGGGTGAGCCGGGCGGCGGCCCGGTTGACGGCCAGCACGCACCCATATCGGTCGGTCACGATAAGACCGTCGGGGAGGTCGTCGATGGAGATCGTGCACGCGGCGGCCACGACTCGCCCGTCGGTTTCTGCGCCGTGCACGACCTCGCCTCCTCCGCCTACAACGCCGACAATAGCGGGTTTCCGGCCGCCTAGGGCACTCGCTGAGCCCTGGCGGAGGAGTAAAGGCACACCGCCGCGGCGGTGGCCAGGTTGAGACTTTCAGCCTGTCCGTAGATGGGCACTCTGACCACATCGTCCGCCTCGGCGCGTATCTCCTCCGGCAGTCCCCAGGCCTCGTTCCCGAAGATCCACACAGTCGGTCCGGAAAGATCCACGTCGTCGAGCGTGTGCTTGCCCGCGCCGTCGGCCGCCAGCACGCGCATGCCCCGCTCCCTCAGTTGACGCACGGCGGCGGCGACCGGTGCACCGATGACGACCGGCAGATGAAACAGGCTGCCCGCGCTGGCGCGTACGCACTTGCCGTTGTAGGGGTCGACGGAGGCGTCGGTGAAGATCACCGCGTCCGCCCCGGCGGCGTCGGCCGCCCGCATGACGGTGCCGGCGTTGCCCGGGTCGCGTACGTGCGCCAGCATCGCGACCAGCTTCGGCTCCCCGGCCAGCGCCTCCTCCAGCGGCACGTGCACCAGCCGGCACACCGCCAGCAGCCCCTGCGGGGTCACCGTCTGGGACAGCTCGGACATGACCTCGCCGCTGGCCCGGTGGACGGGCACCCCCTGCAGCGTGGCCTGGGTGATGAGCTCGGCGTGCCGCAGCTCGGCCTCGGCGGTGGTGAACAGCTCCAGCGTCACCCCGTCGAGCTTGAGCGCCTCGCGCACCGCTTGCGGCCCTTCGGCCAGGAACCTGCGGTCCTGCTCCCTGAAGGCGCGCTTGGTGAGCCTGCGTGCGGCCTTCACCCTCGGCGACTTCACGTTGGTCAGCTCGGACCCGGCCATGCTCTCCCCCTGATCGTGCGTGGATACAGCAAAAGGGCCCACCGTGACGGTGGGCCCTCTGTGTCTGAAGGCGACCTCAGCTCGCGGCGGCCGGAGCGTTCACGTTCGCCGGGAGCGCCTTCTTGGCGGCCTCGACGAGCGTGGCGAAGGTCGCGCCGTCGTTGACCGCGAGGTCAGCGAGGATCTTGCGGTCGACCTCGATGTTGGCCAGGCGCAGGCCCTGGATCAGGCGGTTGTAGGTGATGCCGTTGGCGCGGGCAGCGGCGTTGATCCGCTGGATCCACAGACGGCGGAACGCACCCTTACGGTCCTTGCGGTCCCGGTAGGCGTACGTCATCGAGTGGAGCATCTGCTCCTTGGCCTTGCGGTACAGCCGCGACCGCTGGCCACGGTAACCGCTCGCCCTGTCGAGGACGACCTTGCGCTTCTTCTTGGCGTTGAGCGCCCGCTTCACGCGTGCCATGTTTCTTCTCCCCGGGGGTTCGCGCTACTTGGCGAGCAGCTTCTTGATCTTCTTGGTGTCTGCCGGCGAAACGACGACTTCACCCTTGAGACGACGCGTCAGCGTGGACGACTTCCACTCGTTGTAGTGCGCGCGGCTGGCGCGGCGGCGCTTGAGCTTGCCGGTGCCGGTGAGCCGGAACCGCTTCTTCGCACCGCTGTGCGTCTTCATCTTCGGCATGTCGCCGTCTCTCCTCAATTCGGTCGTGCCGGTGGCCGGGCCGGTGCTGGCCGGCCCGGTCGCGGCTTGTTCGTCTGCCGGTGGCTGCCGGGGCGCGTGGTGTAAGGCTAACCCCAGCCGCAGGTCACGCTTCCTGTACGGAAGGTTCCGCTTCCGGTACGGAAGACTCCTCTTCCGACCCGGAAGGCTCCTCGCCACGCTGCGCCTTGGCGGCAGCCTTTTCGGCCTTGGCCTCGGCCTTCTTCTTGTGCGGACCGATCACCATGATCATGTTACGGCCGTCCTGCTTGGGCTGGGACTCCACGAACCCGAGCTCCTGGACGTCCTCCGCCAGCCGCTGCAGCAGCCGGAAGCCGAGCTCCGGCCGGGACTGCTCACGTCCGCGGAACATGATCGTGACTTTGACCTTGTCCCCCGCCTTGAGGAACCGCACCACGTGACCCTTCTTGGTCTCGTAGTCGTGCGGGTCGATCTTCGGCCGGAGCTTGATCTCCTTGATGATCGTGTGCGCCTGATTCTTGCGCGCCTCGCGCGCCTTCATCGCGGACTCGTACTTGAACTTGCCGTAGTCCATGAGCTTGCACACGGGCGGTCGAGCCGTGGCCGCGACCTCGACGAGGTCGAGGTCGGCCTCCTGGGCGAGCTTCAGCGCGTCGTGAATGCTGACGATGCCGACCTGCTCGCCGTTCGGGCCCACGAGGCGAACCTCGGGAACTCGGATACGCTCGTTGATGCGGGGCTCAGTGCTGATGGGGCCTCCTAGGTTTGCGATCCCTACGTGCTCGTCGTGGCGGGGGCCTTCCGCGCCGAAGACGCGAAAAGCCCCGCACGTCGCGCATGCGGGGCCACTGAGCTCTGTGGCTTCGTGGCCTCGAGCTCCCCGGAGAGTCCGGCGTGATCCTGGACCCGGCCACCTTTCGGCGACTCGGGTGGGAGGGAGACCTCCGCTTGCGCGTCCAGCAAGGCATGCCGGACCGATCAGAGAGCTACATTACCACAACCACGCAGGCGCCTCGAATCATCCCGCCGGCGCGGGTAATCTCCGGGAAGATCACTGCGGACGGGCCGCGGCCCGCCGGGCGATCTCGGCCTCGCCCGCCGCGCGCATGGCCTCGACCGGCACGTCGGGGCGGCCGGTCATCAGCTCCACCTGGCGCGCCGCCTGGTGCAGCAGCATCGCGAAGCCGCCGACCACCGTGCCGCCCGCGTCGCGGACGGCCGTGGCCGCCCTGGTGGGCCAGGGGGCGTAGACCACGTCGAACAGCGCCGGCACGCGGGCCAGCCGTCCGGCGAAGGCGTCGGCGGCCCCCGCGGGCAGCGTGGAGACCACCAGGTCCACCCCGGTGTACGCGTCGAGCTTGTCGAACGTCTCCACCGCCAGCGCCACGCCCAGCCGTTCGGCCACCTCGGCGGTCTCCCCCGCCCTGGCCGGGTCGCGGACCAGCAGCGTGGCCGCGAACAGCCCCAGGTTGCGCAGGGCCGCCAGCGCCGAGGCGGCCGTGGCGCCGCCGCCCAGCACGGTCGCCGACCGCGGCGCGGGCACCCCCGCCTCGGCCAGCGCCTGCTCGATGCCGTAAACGTCGGTGTTGTGCCCGTGGCGCAGGCCGTCGGCGAAGACCACGGTGTTGGCCCCGCCCACCTCGACGGCCAGGTCGGAGACGGTGTCGAGGAGCGGCAGCACGGCGCGCTTGAGCGGCATCGTCAGCGACAACCCGGCCCAGACGCGCTCGCCGCCCTGCTCCTCACCGTCGTGCTGCCCGCGCACGGGGGTCAGCCCGGCGAGCAGGGCGGGCAGCCGCGCCTCGTCGCACTCGATCGCCTCGTAGCTCCACCCGTCGAGCCCCATCGCCGCGTAGGCGGCCCTGTGCAGGTGGGGCGAGAGCGAATGCCCGATCGGCGAGCCCATGACCGCAGCCCGCATCGACACTCCTTCCGGAAACACGGTCCCTACTCCTACCACGCCGCGGGGCCGCCGGTCGTCGGACGGCTCCCGCGGCGGAGGTCAGCCGCCGTTCCGCTTGTACTCGGCCAGCAGCGCCTGGCGTTCGGCCTCGGTGGTGGCGAACTTGGTGACGCGGCTGTTGGGGTCGGTGGCGACGAAGTAGAGCCAGTCGCCCTTGGCCGGGTTGAGCGCCGCCTCGATGGCGTGCTGGCCCGGGTTCGAGATCGGGCCCGGCGGCAGGCCGAGGTACATGTACGTGTTGTACCGGCTCTTGGTCTTCGTCTCGGCGATGGTGGCGGCGGTGCGGTACTTGTTGAGCGCGTACATGACCGTGCTGTCCATCTCCAGCTTCATCTCCGGGTCGCGGTCGAGCCGGTTGTAGATGACGCGGGCGATCTTGGGCATGTCCTCGAACCGGCCGGCCTCGGCCTGGATGATGCTGGCGATGACCACGATGTCCTGGGGCTTGCGGCCCAGGGCCTTGGCGCCGCCTTCGAGGTCGACCTCGTCGGCCGTCTGGTTGAACCGCTTGACCATCGCGCCCAGGATCTGGGCCGGGGTGGCGTTGGGCGGGAACTCGTAGGTGGCCGGGAAGGCGTAGCCCTCCAGCTTGCCCTTGGCGTACGACGGCAGGTCGAGGTCGGCGGTGTCCTTGGCCGCGGCCGCGAAGCCCTTGGCCGGCTTGCCCGTGGCCTTGGCCAGCGTGGTCAGCGTGTCGGACAGCCGCAGGCCCTCCTTGACGCCCACCTTGGCCAGCAGCTTGTTCTCGGGGCTCAGCATCGCCACCGCGTCGGCCGCCGCCATCTTCTTGCGCATCTTGTACTGGCCGGGTTGCAGCGACCCGCTCTTGCCGGCGTTGCCGATGGCGGTGCTGAACGCCCTGGCGCTGGCCACGACGCCGAGGCGCACCAGCTCCTCGGCGACCTCCGACGCGCTCTGGCCGTCCTTGATCTCGACGATCACCTCGCCGGTGCCCTGGCCGGTGTAGTCGTCGGGCACGAGGGCGTCGCTGACCCACAGGTAGCCGTAGTAGCCGCCGCCGCCGATGATGCCCGCCAGCACGACGAAGGCGAGCAACGGCGCGATGAAGCCGCCGCGGTTACGACGTCTGCGCCGCCGGCGGTTGCCGCCGCGCTTGCCGGAGCCGCGGGCACGGCGCCGGGACCGGCCCTCGTCGTCCTCGGTGCCGAGCAGGGAGTTCAGGTCGAGATCGCTCATAGCTGCGCTGGCCAATCTCCCGGTACGGCCCGTTCGGCGTCAAGCGGTTGTGCCGAACCGGCGGAGCTCACCGGGCGAAACGGGGGGATCCGCCGGGCATGCTCCCACGACCAGCGGAGATCACTCTGGGTAGCCATGCTAGGGGATGGGAAGAGGGCGCATGACCCGGTATGGGGCTTTTGCGCGGGCACAGGGGGGGTCCCGCCGAACATCAGTCCGTCCCGAGGTTCTTGTTCAACTCTTCCCGGTATCTCACGAACTCGCTCTCTTTGTTGGTGAATTTGGTGATTCTATGCGCCGGATCCGTCGTCACAAACCAGTGCCAATCACCTGCGGCCGGATTCAGGGCCGCCAGCAGCGCCTTCTCCCCCGGATTGGCGATGGGCCCCGGCGGCAGCCCGCGGCGGTGGTAGGTGTTGTAGGGCGAGTTCACCTTGGTGTCGCTCTCGGTGACCTTCAGTGACCGGCGGTTCTGCGCGTACAGGACCGTGGTGTCGAGCTCCAGCGGGGTGTTGCTCTTGAGTCTGTTGTAGATCACTCTGGCGATCTTGGGGTAATCGGCGTCGGTGCCGCCCTCCGCCTGCACCAGGCTGGCGACCGTGAGCGCCTCCAGCGGGGTCAGGCCGAGCCGCCGGGCCCCCTCCGCCAGGTGGATCTGCCGGGCGGCCACGCCCCACCGCTCGACCATGGCGGCCAGCACGTCCACCGCCTTGTCGCCGGGCTCGACGTCGTACGTGGCGGGGAACAGGAAACCCTCGATCCCGGGTGCGTACGAGGGCAGCCCGAGCAGGCTCTTGTCCACGCTCTGCAGCTCCTTCAGCGGCAGCGCGGCCAGCTGGGCGACGCGCCGCAGCACCTCGCCCGCGCGCAGCCCCTCCGGCACCG
>NZ_JBSFGJ010000516.1:0-6166 GCF_053596515.1 Nonomuraea sp. NPDC001684 | reverse complement strand
GCCGCCGCGGCCATCTCCTACCTGTACCTGACCCGCCGCTTCATCCCGGCCAAGTACCTCGTCCCCGGCACCGTCTTCCTGATCGCCTTCCAGGTGCTGCCCGTGCTCTACACGGTGACCACGGCGTTCACGAACTTCGGCGACGGGCACCGCGGCGACAAGGCCGACGCGGTCACCGCCATCGAGACCGGCTCGGTGCGCCAGGCCCCCGGCTCGCCCGAGTACGGCCTGACCGCCGCCCTGCGCGGCGACGAGCTGGTGTTCCTGCTGGTCGACCCCACGACCAAGCAGGTCCGGCTGGGCACCGCCGAAGGGCTGACCCCGCTCGCCGGCGCCCAGGTCGGCCTCACCGGCAAGGTCCTGTCGGCCCCCGGCGTGACCGTGCTGAAGGCGCCCGAGGCGGCCGCCCGCGGCCAGGAGATCTCGGCGCTGTCCGTGCCGACGCCGGGCGGCGCGATCAAGGCCAACGGCCTCAGCCGGGCCGTGGAGGGCAAGGCAGCGCTGGTCTACGACGCCGCCTGCGACTGCGTCAAGGGCAACGGCGACACCTGGACGGCCGACGAGGCCCAGGGCTACTTCGTCAACGCCGAGGGCGAGCACCTGGCACAGGGCTGGCAGGCGAACGTCGGGTTGGACAACTTCGCCCGGGTGCTGACCAACCCCACCATCTCCGGCTACTTCGTCGGCGTGCTGGGCTGGAACCTGGTGTTCGCGCTGGCCTCCGTGGCCGGCACGTTCGGGCTCGGCATGGCCGTGGCGCTGGCGCTGCACCACCCGCGCATGCGCGGCACGAAGATCTACCGGATCGCGCTGATCCTGCCGTACGCGATGCCGGCCTTCGCCATGCTGCTGGTCTGGCGGGACATGTTCAACCGCGACTTCGGCCTGATCAACCAGTTCTTCGGGCTGAGCGTCGACTGGCTCGGCGAGCCTGTCACCGCCCGCTTCGCGGTCATCCTGGTCAACCTGTGGCTCGGCTTCCCGTACATGTTCCTGGTCACCACCGGCGCGCTCCAGGCGATCCCGCGCGAGCTGACCGAGGCGGCCTCCATCGACGGCGCCACGCCGTGGAAGGCGTTCCGCCGGGTGACGCTGCCCCTGCTGCTGGTCGCGCTGACGCCACTGCTGATCTCGTCGTTCGCGTTCAACTTCAACAACTTCAACGCCATCGCGCTCACCACCGACGGCGGGCCGTTCCCGGCCGAGAGCCCGCAGGTGGGGGCCACCGACCTGCTGATCACCTACACCTTCCGGCTGGCGTTCGGCGCGGGCGGGGCGCAGTTCGGGTTCGCGGCGGCGATCTCGGTGTTCATCTTCGCGATCGTGGCGGTCATCTCGGCCGTGGCCTTCCGCCGTACCCGCAAGCAGGAGGAGGTCTACGCATGAGGATCGCGCTCAGGCACGTGTTCGTGCTGGCGGTGTGCGCGTTCGCGCTGTTCCCGATCCTGTTCGTGGTCTCGGCCGCGATCAACCCCATGGGCACGCTGGCCTCCACCGACCTGCTGCCGTCGGGGGCGAGCCTGAACAACTTCGCCAACCTGCTCACCTCCGACGACTATCCGTTCGGCCGGTGGTTCTTCAACTCGGTGTTCATCGCGCTGGTCTCGTCGTTCGCGAGCCTGCTGCTGTCGATGCTGGCCGCCTACGCCTTCAGCCGCATGCGCTTCACCGGCCGCCGGGTCGGGCTGCTGGCGCTGCTGCTCATCCAGATGTTCCCGCAGTTCCTGGCCATCGTGACGATCTTCATGATCTTCACCAGGGTGACCGAGCTGTACCCGGCGTTCGGCTTCAACACCGTCTGGGGCCTGCTGCTGCTCTACCTGGGCGGCGCGCTCGGCGTGAACACCTGGCTGATGAAGGGCTTCCTCGACACCGTGCCCAAGGAGCTCGACGAGGCCGCCACCGTGGACGGCGCCACCCACGCGCAGATCTTCTGGCGGATCATCATGCCGCTGGTCACGCCGATCCTGGCGGTCACCGCGCTGCTGGCCTTCATCGGCATCATGAGCGAGTTCCTCATGGCCAACGTGTTCCTGCGCGACCCCGAGAGCAAGACCCTGGCCGTCGGCATGTACGGCATGATCGCCGGCGACCACCGCAACGCCAACTTCGGCATGTTCGCCGCCGCGACGTTGCTCACCGCCGTACCCACGGTGAGCGTGTTCCTATGGCTCCAGAAGTACATCGTCTCCGGCCTGACGGCCGGGGCTGTCAAGGGATAGGTCCATTGCGTCATGTCGGCGAGCCGCACCACGACGGCTCAGCTCTCTACGTCTCCAGCCGGGAACCGGCGCTCGGCTCGCGGGTGACCCTCTGGCTGCGCGCCCCGCGCGCCGCCGGGATCACCGGCGTGCACGTGCGCACCGTCTGCGACGGCGAGCCCCGCTACGCCGAGGCCCGCGTCGACGACTCCAGGACCGGCACGCCGGTCGCCGGCTACGGCGCGGACGACGTGTGGTGGCAGGCGGAGATCACCGCCGTCAACCCGGTCACCCCGTACCGCTTCCTGCTGCACACCCGCCGCGGCCAGCTGTGGCTGACCGCGGCCGGCCCGGTCGCCCACGACGTGACCGACGCCAGCGACTTCCGCCTGGTCTGCCACCAGGCGCCGCCCTCGTGGATGTCGGACGCGATCGTCTACCAGATCTTCCCCGACCGCTTCGACCGCTCCGGCCCGATGCCGGACCTGCCCGACTGGGCGCTGCCGCGCGACTGGGACCGCGACCCGGTGATCCCCAGCGGCCCCGGCACCGCCCAGCAGTTCTACGGCGGCGACCTCGACGGCATCACCCGGCGCCTGGACCACATCCAGGGGCTCGGCGCCGACACCGTCTACCTGACGCCGATCTTCCCGGCCCGCTCCAACCACCGCTACGACGCCGCGAGCTTCGAGCACGTCGACCCGCTGCTCGGCGGCGACGAGGCCCTGCACCGGCTGTCCGGCGCGCTGCACGCCCGCGGCATGCGCCTGCTCGGCGACATCACCACCAACCACTGCGGCGACGCCCACGAATGGTTCACCGCCGCCGTCTCCGACGTCAACGCCCTCGAACGGGAGATGTTCTACTTCGACCCCGACACCGGCGACTACGAGTCGTGGTGGGGCGTCAAGTCCCTGCCCAAGCTCAACTGGGGCAGCGAGCTGGTGCGCTCCAGCATGCGCGCGGTGCTGAAGAAGTGGCTCGGCCCGCTGGACGGCTGGCGCGTGGACGTCGCCAACATGACCGCCAGGCTCGGCGCCGACGACCGCAACCACGAGGTCGCCGCCATGCTGCGCCGGCAGCTCGGCCCCGAGGCCGCCTTCATCGCCGAGCACAACCACGACGCCTCGCTCGACCTCGACCGCGACGGCTGGCACGGCACCATGAACTACGGCGGCTTCACCCGTCCGGTCTGGGCCTGGCTGCGCGGCCCCGACCTGGACCTGCCGCACTTCCTCGGCGTGCCGGGCGGCGTGCCCGAGCGCGACGGCACCGACACCCTGGCCACGTTCAGGTCCTTCGCCTCGCACATGTCCTGGCGCTCGCTCACGCACTCCTGGCAGCTCCTGGACTCCCACGACTCGCCGCGCATCCGCACGGTGACCGGCTCGCGCGAACGCCACCTGCTGGCCCTCGGCCTGCAGGCCACGCTGCCCGGCACGCCCATGGTCTTCGCCGGCAGCGAGTTCGGCCTGACCGGGATCAACGGGGAGCACTCGCGCACCCCCATGCCCTGGAACCGGCCGCACGACCAGGACCTGGCGACCCTGTCGGCCTACCGCGAGCTGCTCGGGCTGCGCCGCGCCGAGCCCGCGCTGCGTCACGGAGGGTTGCGCTGGCTGCACTCCGACGCCGACTGCCTGGTCTTCGCGCGCGAGACGTTCGAGGAGTCGCTGCTGGTGGCCGTCCGCCGGGCGCCCGGCGCCGCGCTGCCCATCGGGACGCAGGCCCAGGGCGTCCACAATGCCCAGGACGGAGACATGATCCCGGGGGACGGTCCTTCGGTGAGTGTGTGGCGCATCACACGCTGATCACGCTACGGTATGGCCTGGCCCCGTACCGTCTTCAACTGGATAGTGGTGTGCCCGCATGAGGTTGCTCTCCGTAGCCGTCGCAGCTTCGCTCCTTACCGCCGTACCGACCGCCGCGGAAGCCAGGGCGGCCACCACCTACTACGTCGACTCCAGGGCCGGTGACGACTCCGCCGCCGGCACCAGCCCCGACAAGCCGTGGAAGTCGCTGGAGAAGGTCGGCTCCGCCGAGCTCAAGCCGGGCGACATCGTCAGCTTCAAGCGCGGCGGCAGCTTCACCGGCCCGCTCCGGCTCACCGCCAGCGGCACCGCGGCCCGGCCCATCGTCATCCGCTCCCACGGCACCGGGGCCCTGCCCCGCATCAGCGGTGAGGAGCGCGACTGCGTGGTCGTCAAGGGCGCCTACTGGCAGATCAGCGGCCTGCGCGCCACCGGCTGCCGGTTCGCCGGGTTCCAGCTCGGCGGCCACCACATCGAGCTGACCGGCGTCGCGGCCGACGGCAACGTCGCGGGCGTGTGGGTCACGCCGTCCGGGTCGCACAACACCGTCCGCGACAGCACGCTCACCGGCAACAACCGCATGAGCGTCGACGACGAGGGCGGCGACAACGACTCCGGCGCCTTCGGCGTGCTGCTCAACGGCGACGACAACCTGGTGACCCGCAACACCATCACCGGCAGCTACGCCAAGAGCCACGACTACGGCACCGACGGCGCCGCCGTCGAGATCTTCAACGGCGACCGCAACCGCATCACCTACAACCACGCGCGCGACAACGAGACCTTCACCGAGCTCGGCGCCCAGAAGGGCAAGACCGCCACCGGCAACGTCTTCGCCTTCAACGTCGTCACCTCCGGCCGCAGCCGCGGCTCCTTCCTCATCACCCGCGGGCCCGGCCACGTCGTGGGCCCGGTCAAGGGCACGATCGCCGTGCACAACTCGGTCTACCTGCCGGCCAAGGACACCATCGGCTGGTCCTGCCACGACGGCTGCGGCCCCTCCATCCTGAGGCTGCGCAACAACGTGATCGCGGTCGGCGGCGAGGCGGGCTGGGCCGACGGCAAGGGCGTCGACGACGGCGGCAGCGTCTACTACGGCCGCAAGCTCACCTTCAAGCTGGGGCCGAAGTCGGTCAGGGCCGACCCGCTGTTCGTCTCCCGCACCGACCTGCGCCTGCGTCCTGGCTCCCCGGCGCTGGGCCGCGGCCTGCCGCTGTCGCCCACCTGGTACGGCGGCGCCGCCCTCGGCAAGGACATGCTGGGCCGGCCGCTGTCCGGGTCGCCGGACGCCGGGGCCTACCAGCGGTAGCGGTGTAACCTACGGGGCATGGTCCCGGATCTTCGCCTGCCGCTGGTCAAGCAGCTCGCCGAGGCCGACGTGCCCCACCGCTTCTGGCACACCGCCGGCCCCGGCGGGCGCGTCTGGCTGTTCGAGAGCGTCGAGGGCGACGGCGAACACTGGGCGATCAGGCAGATCGAGGTCGACACCGACCGCGTCGCCCACCGCTACTGGTGGGGCCGGCTCCAGGACGATCGCGGCTTCCTCACCGACCAGCCGCTGGAGATCTGGGAGCTGACCGAGATCACCCAGGCGGCGTTCGAGGCCGTCTGGGCCGCCGCCTGAGCCTCAGCTCGCGTTCTCCAGCACGAGCGCGTTGGCCAGGCCGCCCGCCTCGCACATGGTCTGCAGGGCGTAGCGGGCGCCGCGCGTGCGCATGGCGTGCACGAGCGTGGTCGTGATGCGGGCGCCGCTGGCGCCGAGGGGATGGCCGAGGGCGATGGCGCCGCCGTTGACGTTGACCTTCGCCGGGTCGGCCCCCGTCTCCTGCAACCAGGCCAGCACGACGCTGGCGAAGGCCTCGTTCACCTCGAACAGGTCGATGTCGGACAGCGCGAGCCCGGCGCGGCGCAGCACCTTCTCCGTGGCCGGGATCACGCCGGTGAGCATGAGCAGCGGGTCGGAGCCGGTGACGGCGAAGCTGTGCAGCCGGGCCAGTGGGCGCAGGCCGAGCCGGGCGGCGGTCTCGGAGCTGGTGATCAGGACGGCCGCCGCGCCGTCGTTGATCGGGCTGGCGTTGCCCGCGGTGACCGACCAGCTGATCTGCGGGAAACGCTCGGCGTAGCCGGGGTCGGCGTAGGCCGGCCGCAGCCCGG
>NZ_JBSFGJ010000515.1:0-6172 GCF_053596515.1 Nonomuraea sp. NPDC001684 | reverse complement strand
GCCACGGTGCCGAGGATCGACTCCCAGTCGGCGTGGTCGATGGCGGAGGCGAGGAACTGGGCGGCGCCCGGCGGGGTGCGGACCATGACCAGGTTGGCCGAGGCCTCGGCGGCCACCAGCAGCTCCTCGGCGATGCGGTGCAGCCGCGCCGCCGGGGTCTCGCCGCCGCCGCCCGTCCTGGTGAGCGGGATGCGGTCGCCGCCCTCGCCGGGCAGCGCGTACACCAGGGAGCCGTCGTCGGCGCGCAGCTTGAGCGCGCCGAGCTCGTCCAGGTCGCGGGAGAGGGTGGCCTGGGTGACCTCGACGCCGCTCTCGGCCAGCAGCTTGGCCAGCTCCGGCTGGGAGCGCACGGCCTTGCGCTGCAGCAGGTCGGTGATCTTCGCCTGCCGCGCGGCCTTGGTCATCGGGATGGTCATCCGCGGGTCACCAGCCAGTGGAGCAGGGCCTTCTGGGCGTGCAGCCGGTTCTCCGCCTGATCCCACACGACGCTGGCCGGCCCGTCGAGGACGTCGGCGGTGATCTCCTTGCCGCGGTAGGCGGGCAGGCAGTGCAGGACGATCGCCTCGGGCGCGGCGTGCTCCAGCAGCCCGGCGTTCACCTGGTACGGCGCGAACGCCGCCGCCCGCTCCTGCTCGCCGCTCTGTCCCATGGACACCCACGTGTCGGTGGCGATCACGTGCGCCCCCTGGACGGCGGCGGCCGGGTCGGTCATCGCGACCACCGATCCGCCGGTCCTGGCCGCGACGGCGGCGGCCTGGCCGAGGATCACCGCGTCGGGCTGGTAGCCGGCCGGGGCGGCGATCCGTACGTGCATGCCGGCCGTGGCGCCGCCGAGCAGGTAGGAGTGGGCCATGTTGTTGGCGCCGTCGCCGACGTAGGTCAGCGTCAGCCCGGCCGTGCCGCCCAGCCGCTCGCGGACGGTCTGCAGGTCGGCGAGGATCTGGCAGGGGTGGAAGTCGTCGGTGAGCGCGTTGACGACGGGCACCGCCGAGGCGGCGGCCATCTCCTCGACGAGTCGCTGCCCGGTGGTGCGCCACACGATGGCGGCCACCTGGCGGTCGAGCACGCGGGCGATGTCGGCGGTCGGCTCGCCCCTGCCCATCAGCACCGCGACGTTGTCCACGACGAGCGGCAGGCCGCCGAGCTCGCCGATGCCGGTGTGGAAGGAGACGCGGGTGCGGGCCGAGGGTTTGTCGAACAGGACGGCGACGGTCTTCGGGCCCTCGAACGGCCGGTAGCCGAACCGGTCCTTCTTCATCGCCGCGGCCAGGTCGAGGACCTCCGTCTGCTCCTCCGGCGTCAGGTCGTCATCCCGCAAGAAGTGCCTGGTCACGCCGACGCCTCCTCGAGGATCGCGGGGAACGCCTCGACGAAGGCGGTCACCTCCTCGTGGGTGACCACGAGCGGCGGCGCGAGGCGTACGGCGTCCGGCTGGAGGGCGTTGACCAGGAAGCCCGCCTCGGCGGCGGCCTGCTGCACGCGCGCGGACCGCTCCTCCGTCAGGACGGCGGCCAGCCACAGCCCGCGCCCGCGCACGCCCTTCAGCAGCGGGTGGCGGACGGCCTCCAGGCCGCCGCGCAGCCCGGCGGCGACCGACTTGACGTGGTCGAGGTCGAGGTTGTCCAGCACGGCCAGCGCCGCCGCGCACGAGACGGGGTTGCCGCCGAACGTCGAGCCGTGGTCGCCCTTGCCGAACAGCCGGCCGGCCTCGCCGAACCCGACGCACGCGCCGATCGGCAGGCCACCGCCGAGGCCCTTGGCCAGGGTCAGGATGTCGGGGGTGACGCCGTCGGCCTGGTGGGCGAACCAGTGGCCGGTACGGCCGATCGCCGACTGGATCTCGTCGGCGACCAGCAGCGCGCCGGTGGCGTCGCAGATCTCGCGGGCGGCCTCGAAGTAGCCCTCGGGCGGCGGGACGACGCCGGCCTCGCCCTGCGTCGGCTCCAGGAACACCGCGATGCAGTCGCCGGTCACCGCCTCCTTGAGCGCGTCGGCGTCGCCGTACGGGACGAAGCGCACGTCGACGGGGAACGGGCCGAACTGGTCGCGGATGGCCTTCTTGCCGGTCAGCGACAGGGCGCCGATCGTGCGGCCGTGGAAGCCGTTCTCGGCGGCCACGAAGTAGGAGCGGCCCTCACGCTTGCCGTACTTGAGGGCGAGCTTGTAGGCGGCCTCGTTGGCCTCGGTGCCGGAGTTGGCGAAGAAGATCCGGGCGGGCGCGTTGAGCAGGCCGAGCAGCCGCTCGGCGAGCAGCACCTCGGGCTCGTGCAGGAACAGGTTGCTGGTGTGGGCGAGCGTGGCGACCTGCTTGGAGACGGCCTCGACCAGGGCGGGGTGGGCGTGGCCGAGCGAGCTGACCGCGATGCCGCCGATGAAGTCGAGGTACTCCTTGCCGTCGACGTCCCAGACGCGGGTGCCCTCGCCGCGGGCCAGGGCGATCGGGGGGACGCCGTAGTTGGGCATGAACGCCTGCTCGAACCGCTCGTGGAGGCTCATGAGGGCATCACCATGGTTCCGATTCCTTCGTTGGTGAAGATTTCCAGCAGCATCGAGTGGGGCACGCGGCCGTCGAGGACGTGCGCCTGAGGCACTCCCCCGCGCACGGCGGTCAGGCACGCCTCCATCTTGGGGACCATGCCGCTGGACAGCGTGGGCAGCAGCTTCTCCAGCTCGTCGGCGTCGAGCTGGTCGATCACGTCGGTGTCGTCGGGCCAGTTGGCGTACAGGCCCTCGACGTCGGTGAGGACGATCAGCTTCTGCGCGCCGAGCGCCACGGCGAGCGCGGCAGCCGCGGTGTCCGCGTTCACGTTGTAGATCTCTCCGTTGACGCCGGCGGCGACGCTGGAGACGACCGGGATGCGGCCGTCGTCGATCAGCGCGCGCACCGCGCCCGGATCGACCTTGACGATCTCGCCGACCTGGCCGATGTCCACCGGCTCGCCGTCGACGAGCGCGGGCTTGCGCTCGGCGGTGAACAGGCAGGCGTCCTCGCCGGACATGCCGACGGCGAACGGGCCGTGCCGGTTGACCAGGCCGACGATGTCGCGGCCCACCTGTCCGACCAGGACCATCCTGACGACCTGCATGGCCTCGGGCGTGGTGACGCGCAGGCCGGCGGTGAAGGTGGACTCGATGCCGTGTCTGTCGAGGGCGCTGCTGATCTGCGGGCCGCCGCCGTGGACGACGACCGGGCGCAGGCCGGCGTGGTGCAGGAACACGACGTCCTCGGCGAAGCCCTCCTTGAGGGACTCGTCGGTCATGGCGTTGCCGCCGTACTTGATGACGACGGTCGCGCCGTGGAAGCGGGTCAGCCAGGGCAGCGCCTCGATCAGCGCCTCGGCCTTGGTGGCCGCGGTGACGGCCCTCACGAGGAGTACGCCGAGTTCTCGTGGACGTACTCGGCGGTCAGGTCCGTGGTGTGGATCGTGGCGCTGTGGCGGCCGGCCGACAGGTCGATGGTGATCGTCACGTCCCTGGGGCGCATGTCGACCTTGGAGCGGTCGTCGCCGACGGAGCCGTCGCGGCAGATCCAGATGCCGTTGATGGCGACGTTGACGCGGTCGGGCTCGAAGGCGGCCTTCGTCGTGCCGACGGCGGCCAGGACGCGGCCCCAGTTGGGGTCCTCGCCGTGGATGGCGCACTTGAGCAGGTTGGATCGGGCGACGGTGCGGCCCACCTCGACGGCGTCGTCCTCGCAGGCGGCGCCGACGACCTCGACGGCGATCGCCTTGGAGGCGCCCTCGGCGTCCACGAGCAGCTGCCTGGCCAGGTCGGCGCAGACCTCCTGCACCTTCTGCCCGAACTCGGCCAGGTCGGGCCTGACCCCGGCGGCGCCGCTGGCCAGCAGCAGCACGGTGTCGTTGGTGGACATGCAGCCGTCGGAGTCGAGCCGGTCGAAGGTGGTCGCCGTGGCGGCGCGCAACGCCGTGTCGAGCTCCTCGCTGGTCAGGTCGGCGTCGGTGGTGATCACGCAGAGCATGGTGGCCAGGGCGGGGGCGAGCATGCCGGCGCCCTTGGCCATGCCGCCGACCATGTAGCCGTCGGCCCGCTTGAAGGAGATCTTGGAGACGGTGTCGGTGGTGCGGATGGCGTCGGCGGCGGCCAGGCCGCCGTCGCGGGAGAGCTGGCCCGCGGCGGTCTGGACGCCGGTCAGCAGGGCCTCCATCGGCAGCCGCTCGCCGATCAGGCCGGTGGAGCAGACCGCGATCTCGCCGGCGCTGTCGCCGATGACCTCGGCGACCTTCTCGGCGGTGGCGTGGGTGTCCTGGAAGCCCTCGGGGCCGGTGCAGGCGTTGGCGCCGCCGGAGTTGAGCACCACCGCGCGCAGCCGCCCGCCCGCCAGGACCTGCTGCGACCAGAGCACGGGAGCGGCCTTGACGCGGTTGGCGGTGAAGACGCCCGCGGCGGCGCGGCTGGGCCCGTCGTTGACGACGAGGGCCAGGTCGCGGGCGTCGCCGGACTTGATGCCGGCGGCGATGCCCGCGGCCCGGAAGCCCAGTGGGGCGGTGACACTCATGGAGCAACTCCTGTCAGGGGAAGGCCGAGCTCTTCCGGCAGGCCGAGGGCGAGGTTGACGCTCTGGACGGCGCCTCCGGCCGTGCCCTTGGTGAGGTTGTCGATGGCGATGACGGCGACCACGCGGCCGGCGCGCTCGTCGAGCGTCACCTGGAGGGCGGCGGTGTTGGCGCCGTACGTCATGGAGGTGGCCGGCCAGACGCCCTCGGGCAGGAGCCGGACGAACGGCTCGGCCTTGAGCGCGACCTCGTAGGCGGTGCGCAGCGACTCGCGGGTGAGGCCGGGGGCGGCGGGGGCGGTGCAGGTGGCCAGGATGCCGCGGCTCATGGGGGCCAGGGTGGGGGTGAAGGAGACGCGTACGGGGGCGCCGGCGACGGCGGACAGCCCCTGCTCCATCTCGGGGGTGTGGCGGTGGACGCCGCCCACGCCGTACGCGCTGACCGAGCCCATGACCTCGCTGCCCAGCAGGTGGGGCTTGGCCGCCTTGCCCGCGCCGCTGGTGCCGCTGGCGGCCACCACGACGACGTCGGGACCGGCCAGGCCCGCGGCGAAGGCGGGCCACAGGGCCAGCAGCACCGAGGTCGGGTAGCAGCCGGGGACGGCGACGCGCCGGGCCGTGCGCAGCACCTCGCGCTGGCCGGGCAGCTCGGGCAGGCCGTAGGGCCAGGTGCCGGCGTGGTCGCCGCCGTAGAACTCCTGCCAGGCCGCGGGGTCGGCGAGCCGGTGGTCGGCGCCGCAGTCGACCACGATCGTGTCCTCGCCGAGCTCGGCGGCGACGGCGGCCGAGTGGCCGTGCGGCAGCGCGAGGAAGACCACGTCGTGCCCGGCGAGCACGCCCGGCGTGGTCTCCTCCAGGACGCGGTCGGCGAGCTGCGGCAGGTGCGGCTGGTGGGCGCCGAGCAGGCTGCCGGCGCTGGAGGCCGCGGTGAGCGCGCCGATCTCGAACTCGGGATGGCCGAGCAGGAGGCGGAGCAGCTCACCTCCGGCGTAGCCGCTGGCTCCCGCGATCGCTGCTCTCATCCGGCCCTCCTGCATAACTATGCACCCTGTCTCATGACCTTGCTTGTGAAGATGATGCACTCAAGAGGATGATTATGCAAGCCGGGACGGCCCGCGCCGGTGACGGGTCCATGTCCCAGTCCTTTCCAGGCCAATCCCAAGTGGCGGGCGGGATGCTGCCGGGCATGAGCGACTTCCTGCCCGATCTCACCTTCGTCACCCCGTCGCGCGGGCCCGGTCCCGGGCCGTTCGGGCGCGCCGTCATCGTGCTGCTGTGGGTGGGGATCTGCGTGCTGCCGGCGGTGCTGTCGGTCCAGGACTTCCGGCTGGCCACCGGGCGGACCGGCACGCCGGGGACGCTGACCGTGCTCTCCTGCGCCGACCTGGGCCAGGGGCGTTACGACTGCAAGGGGCGGTTCACGCCCGACTCCGGCGGCCCGTCCGTCCCGGTGGACGCCTCCCCCGACTCCGCGGCGGGCGACGTGACGCGGGCGCAGCTCACGCCCGAGGGCGACCGGGCGGCGCCGGCCGGGACCAGGGGCGTGCTGGCCGCGATGGCCCTGCCCGCGGTGGGGCTGGGCGGGATCGGGTTCCTGCCCTACGTGCTGCTCTACTGGGCCGGGGCGGGGCGGCGGGCCAGGCGGGCGGCCGTGGCGGC
>NZ_JBSFGJ010000514.1:0-6206 GCF_053596515.1 Nonomuraea sp. NPDC001684 | reverse complement strand
CGCCCCGGCCCCCCCCCCAAAAACAAAGAAATGAGCCCCCCCCCCCCCCCCCCCCCCCCCCCCCCCCCCCCCCCCCCCCCCCCCCCCCCCCCCCCAGTAAAAGCAACCCCCGCCCCCCCCCCGCCGGCGCCCCCCCCCCGCGACCGGCGGCCGCCCGTCGTCCTGTACCGTCTCGGCCCTGGCCGTCATCGCGTCCCTGAGCCGGTCCTCGATCGTGGTCATGCCCGGCCTCCCAGCTCGCGCTCAAGCCGCTCCAGGGCTCTGGAGGCGGTGGACCGTACCGTGCTCTGCCGCAGGCGCGTCGCCTCGGCGATGTCGGCGTCGGACAGGTCGAGGTAGTAACGCAGGACGAGAACCTCGCGCTGCCGCCGGGGCAACCGGCCGAGCGCCGCGAGCATCTCCTGCCGCGACTCGCCCAGCAGCGCGATCGTCTCGGCCGAGTCCACCGGGTCGTCCCGCCGCCGCAGGACCGCCCTGGCGGCGACACTCCGCCTGCGCAGCAGCGAGCGCGAGGCGTTCAGCACGCAGACCCGCACGTACGCCAGGGTGAGGGTGGCCGGGCTCCTGCCGGGCAACCTGGAGAAGACGTCCTGGACGACGTCCTCCGCGCTCTCCCGGTCGCCCACGAGCAGCAGGGCCAGGCGGACGAGGGCGAGCCGGTGCTCCCGGTACAGGCCGGACACCACCGCGTCGGCGGCGTCGGCCGGCGGCGGCGGGGACGCGCGGGCGACGATCTCAAGATTCATGCACAGGGAACGCGCACCTGCCCCGATCCGCTGCGTGCCGGGCACGCCCTCGTTCAGGCCGGGGCGGAGCGGCCCGGCAGGTACGGCCCGACCAGTTCGGCGAGCCCGGCGGACTGGCGGCGTCCCTCCAGGTACACCCGTCCCCACCGGCTCCGGTCGCCGAGGTCCGGCCCGAACGCCTCCAGCGCCGCCTGGTCGGGCAGGATCCGCACGCCCCGCTCGACCGCCGGGCCCGGGAACAGGTGCCCGAGCGGCTCGACCAGGACGATCGCGCCCGCGCCCGCGGCGAGGTGCACGTTGGACCCGCCGCCGAGCGCGCCGTCCATGTACCGGCGTGCGCCGATGGTGATCGGGACGGCGTGGCCGGGGGCGGCGCTGCTGGCGGCGACGGCGGCGGGCAGCGGGACGCCGCTGTCGCCGCTCCAGACCACCGGCTCGCCGCTGACGGCGTCCACGGCGGTGATCAGCAGCGGGCGGCCGGGCCAGGAGCCGGCGCCGACGAGCCGGCGCATGGCGGTCAGATGGTCTTCCTCCGGCAGCGCGTCCGCCTCCAGGGCGAGCGCGCCCGCCTGGCGCAGCGCCTCCCGCGGGTCGGCGCCGGGCGCGTTGAGGATCTGCAGGACGCGCGGCATCACGGTCGGGTCCCCGGCCCGCCGGTCCGGGGGCGCGGGCGGCAGGTCGGCGAGCTCGTCCAGGTCGCGTCCGGCGGCCAGGGCGGCGGCGGCGATCGCGCCCGCCGAGGTGCCGACGAGCAGATCGGCGTCCGCGAGCTCCACGCCCGCCGCGCGCAGGCCCGCCGCCAGGCCGAGCAGCCAGGCCGTGCCCACCGGACCGCCCGGCCCCAGGACGACGGCGACGTCGGCGGTGCTCGCTGTGAAGATCATGCCCCGATGCTACAAGGCGGCGTCCGGCGCGGGTCGTGCCGATTGTCCGGACCGGTGCGGGGGGCTGCCGGACAATCGGCCGGTCATCGAGACTGGGACCCCGCCGACGCTGTGACCTGTGTGTTCCCGCTCAGGCCGGAACAGGGTGACGGGCGGCGGCCCCGGGTTGTGCACTGGATCCCGTGCCCGGCCGGAGAACACGCATCGGACTGACGAGAGGTGACGGCATGACCAGGACCACACTCAGACTGACCTCGATCGGCCTGCTGGCCGCGACCGGACTCGCCCTGGCCGCCGGCCCGGCCGCCGCGAAGGACGACTACTACCCCGGCAACGGCGGGATCGCCCCCATGAGCGAGGACTTCCACCCCGCCACGGGCGGGTGAGTGCCGGGCCGGCTTTGAGCGACGCCAGGCCCGCGCCGCCACGGGGGCCGCGGGCCTGGTGGGCGGGGGCATGAGCGGCCCCGCCTAGCTCCGCGAGGCCGGCTTCCACTCCTGGACCAGGAGCCCGAGCAGCACCTGGTCCAGGAACTCGCCCATCACCCACGCGGAGGAGCGCAGCACGCCCTCGCGGACGAAGCCGTTGCGCTCGGCCGCGCGCAGCATAGCGACGTTGTCGGCCAGCGTCTCGATCTGCAACCGCTGCAGGCCGCGCAGGACGAAGCCGTAATGGCACAGCACCGCGACCACGTCGGTGCCGTAACCCCTGCCGCGGCAGGACGGCAGCAGCCCCAGCCCGACGTGCGCGGACCGGTGGTGGGTGTCGATGCCCCACAGCGTCGCCGCGCCGACGAGCGCGCCGCCGTCGAGGTCCACCACGGAGAACGGGACGACCGCCTCCACGGTGTCGTCCACCACGAGCCGCGAGTCATCCGTGCCGGGTGTGACCGGCCGCCACGGACGGTTTCCGGCCCGCGAGGAGTAGACCGGGTCGTCGTAGAGCTCGGCCCGCAGGATCGGGATGTCGTCCTCGTGGCGGGCCCGGAGCCCGACCTTGCCGCCCTTCAGCACCCCAGTTTCCTATCCGTCCGGACCGGGCGGCCGCAAACGATTTTGCGCGGGCGGTCAGGCGTCCGGGTCGCACCAGCCGCGGCGCGCCGCCAGCAGGCCGGCCTGGAAGCGGGTGCGGGCGCCGAGCCGGTCCATCAGCTCGCTGACCCTGCGGTGCACCGTGCGCAGGCTCACCCCGAGCTGGCGGGCGACCGCCTCGTCCTTGAGCCCGGCCGCGAGCAGCGTGAACAGCTCGGGGTCCGGCAGGTCCGCCGGGCGGGAGCGCGCGTCGTAGAGCGGGAGCGGCAGCGCCGCCCGCCACAGGACCTCGAACAGGGCGACCAGCGCGTCGAGCAGCGACGAGGAGTGCACGATGACCGCGCTGCCGGAGTGGGCCGAGGCGTCGGCGTTCAGCGGCAGGATGGCGGTCCTGCGGTCGGCGATGGCCAGCTTCATGGGCACCTCGGGGCTGACCCTGGCCTGCTCCCCGGCCGCCGCCGACTCCTGGGCGAGACGGAGCTTGCCGGGGATCTCCAGGGCCGAGGCGTCGTAGATGCCGCGCACCACGAGGCCGTGCGCGAGGCGTTCCATCTCGGGGGCGTTCTGCTGGGAGGGATCCTGGGCGTACGGGGGCCGGTCGAGGACCAGGAGCTCCTCGGTCGCGGTCTGCTGCAACTGGGTGAACCGCTGCACCACGGCCGCCTGCCCCTGGACGACCTCCACCAGCTCCTCGGGAGCCAGGTTCTCCGTCCGCGGCGTCTCGGCCAGCAGCGCGAGCGCGGCCAGCCTGGCCTGGGCCAGCCCCTCCTCGCGGCGGGAGATGAGGGCGGCCACCGCCACGTCGGGCCTGGTCGGCACGTACCGGACCGGGCGGCCGGCCATGCGGCTGACCAGGCCGAGCGCCTCCAGCCGGGAGCACGCCCGGCGCAGGGCCACGGTGGTGCGGCCGGTGTGCGCGGCCAGCTCGGGCAGCGTGGTGCGCGGCCGGCGCAGCAGGGTGCGGTAGATCTGCTCGTCCTCGGCGTCCACGCCGACGGCGGCGAGGGCGTTGTCGTCCGCGTTCATGATCGAACAGTGTGTCAGATACCTGCCATGGCATGAACCAGCCCCGGGCAGACCTAGCCTGAGCATCGCCTTCACCGATAGGAACGAACGCGTACCAGATTCCTGTCGGGGAGGCAGTGTTGAAGAAGGCGTTCACCATCGGACTCGCGACCGCGCTGACGGTCCTGTCCGCCGCCACGCCGGCCATGGCGAGGACCTCCAGTGAGGGTTTCGACGGCTCGGGCTGGAGCCGGCCGGTCTGCCAGACGGTCGCCGGTGACGGCTCTGTGACGTACGCGTGGAACGACGGCAAGAAGATCGCGTCCACCAGCGAGGTGCTCGGCCCGATCGTCTACACCACCGGGCTGGTCGCGCTCGACCGCCCGAACCAGTTGCTGGCCATGTCCAACAGGCGGTTGCTGGCCTCCAAGGACGCGGGCTGCACCTGGAGCGCGGCCGGCGAGGTCAAGGGCTCCTTCGTCGAGCTGGTCGCCGCCCAGGGCGGCCGGGCCTACGCCTGGGACCGCGACGGCAACCTGGCGCTCGCCACGCCCGAGGGCGTCACGCCGCTCACCGGGCCGGGCGGCGACCTGATCGGGATCGGCGTGGACCGGGGCGACGGCGACCGCCTGCGGGCGTCCGACCTGCTGGGCCAGCTGCACGAGTCGCGGGACGGCGGGCGCACCTGGCAGCCCGTCGGGGTGCCGGCCTGGTCACCGAGCGACACCCGCATGTCCTACACGGCGGTGTTCGACCCGCACGACCTGGACCACGTGGTGCTCGGCGCCTCCGACACCGGCGCCCGCGTCACCTTCGACGGCGGCCGCACCTGGACCTCGGCCTCGGGGCTGGCCGGGGACGGCGACCGGGTCAACGTGTTCAGCGCCGCGATCTCCCCGGCCGCCGGGAACGTCGTGTGGGCGATGGGGCTCAACCTGGCGGAGCTGGAGGCCGGCGTGCCGTCCGGCGGCCGGCACATCTACCGCTCGGACGACGGCGGCCGGAACTTCACCCCCGTCGTGGACCAGGACGCGGTGGTGACGATCCCCAACGGGCCGCTGCTCGCCCCGCACCCGAAGGACGCGGACGTCCTCTACTTCGACTTCGGGACCGGCTGGTCGGCGATCGGCACGGACATCTACAAGTACGAGTCCCGCAAGGACCGCGTCACCGTCAACCACAACGCCTACGACCGGGTCACCTCGATCGCCTTCAACCCCGCGCACCCGGGCGTGATGTACCTGGGGGTCTCCGAAGAGGCGTAGCGGCCGTCCCCGCCCCTCGCGTCCCATGGTGGTTCCGCGCCATGGGACGCGAGGGCGGCGTCACTCCGCCTGCCGGGCCGCCGGCTGGAGGGCGGGCGCCACGTTGCCGCCGGAGACGATCGCCACCACCGGCCCGTCGGGCAGAAGCGCCTGATGGGCCAGGTAGGCGGCGGTGGTCACGGCCCCGCTTGGCTCGGCGCGCTCGCCCAGCCGGTCCCACAGCAGCTCGGCGGCGGCGTCGATGTCGTCCTCGCGAACGGTCAGCATGTCGTCGACGTGCCGCCGGATGTGCTCCCAGGCCAGCTCGCCGAGGACGGGGCCGCGCAACCCGTCGGCCCGGGTGCGGTAGGTCAGCTCCACCGGCCAGGCCGTCCGGGCGCCGCTGCGGAAGCTGGCCGCGCCGTCGGCGGCGAGCTCGGGCTCGACGCCGATCACGGTGATCGCGGGGTCGGCGGCCTTGGCCGCCACCGCGACGCCGGCCAGCAGGCCGCCGTTGCAGACGGGCACCAGGATCGTGCCCGCCTCGGGAAGGTCGAGGACGATCTCCGCCCCGGCGCTGCCGTGCCCGGCGATCACGTCGAAGTCGTCGGAACGCACGACGGTCGCGCCGAGATGGTCGGCCAGCGCCAGGCAGGTGATCTCGCGCAGCGCCGGCGGCACGATGACCACCTCGGCGCCGAGCCCGCGGGCCGCCTCCACCTTGAGCTCCGGCGCGGTGTCGGGCAGGACGACGGTGGCCCGCAGGCCGTGCCGGGCGGCGGCGTAGGCGATGGCCTGGGCGTGGTTGCCCGAGGACTGGGCCACGACGTGCGTGATGCCCCGACCGGCCAGCCGGGCCACCGCGTTCGCGGCGCCGCGCACCTTGAAGGAGGCGGTGGGCTGCCGGTTCTCCGGCTTGAGCCAGAGGCGTTCGCCGGGCAGCCGCAGCAGCGGCGTGCGCCGGACGAACGGGGCGATGCGGGCCGCGGCGGCCCGCACGTCGGACGCGGATACCAAGATCATCCGTTCAGCACCTTCTCCTGGATCGCGTTCAGGTCGGCGGCGGCCTCCGAGGGCGGCGCCGCGTCGGGGATGAGGTCCTCGATGTGGTGCAGCGGCCGGTGACGCAGCCCGAGCAGGCCCCAGATCACCAGCAGGACGCCGCTGGCCAGCAGCACCGCCGCGGCGCCGCCGCCCGGCCGGGAGGTCAGCGGCTCCGCCCATTCGGCCAGCGGCCCGGCCGACAGGAAGCCCAGCGGCTGCATGGCCGTGGCCAGCATGACGTTCACCGCCAGC
>NZ_JBSFGJ010000513.1:0-6224 GCF_053596515.1 Nonomuraea sp. NPDC001684 | reverse complement strand
CGACCCGCGGGCCTGCCGCGCCCACGTCGAGCGGCACTTCGGCGTGAGCGCGATGGCCGCGGCCTACGAGGCGGTCTACCGCCGCATGCTGGCCGCCCCCCGCCCGGCGGCGCTCACCGGCGAGCCCGCCGGGCGGTGACCCCGCCGGTGACCCCGCCGGTGACCCCGCCGGTGGTGCGCGCCGGTGGTGGGCGCCGGTGGCGCGGCCGCCGGTCAGCCGGCCGCCGGCACGGTGTACTTCCCGGCCAGCTCCGACACCGCCGCCTCCTTGAGGATGACGGCGCCGCCCACCGCCTGCTTGTCGGGCTTGACCACGTAGGAGGCGCGCGAGGCGGGCCGGTCGAAGACGCTGAAGTCCATCGGCGTGCCGCCCAGCCCGGCCTCCCACGACTTCTGCGACCGGTGGGCCGCGACGATGCCCGCCCGGCTGAGGTCCTTGGCCTGGCACGCTTTGCGCAGCGCGTCGCCGACGATGATCGCCGCGGTCCAGCCGGCCGCCACGCCGCTGTCCAGGGGCTGGCCGGCGTACTTGGCCTGATAGTCGGCGATGAGCTTGGCGTAGGCGGGCAGCGGCGCGCTGATCGGGGCGCCCGCGGTCACGTAGAAGAAGTCCTTCAGCAGCGCCGGCGCGGCCGGGGTGGCCAGGAGCTGCGGGCTGTAGGCCGAGTTGCTGCCGACGAACGGCACGTCCATCCCGGCGGCCAGGGCCACGCCGACCAGCGAGGCTGCCTGGCGCGGGCCGACCGAGACCAGCACGGCCCGCACGCCCGCCTTCTTGAACGCCGCCACCTGCGCGGTCATGTCCTGGTCGGTCGCCTTGATCTTCTGCTCGACCAGCGTGAGCCCCAGCTCGCCGGCGGCGTACTTGGACCCGGCGAGGGCGCTCTCGCCGTAGTCGCCCTCGAAGTACAGGTGGCCGACCCGGTCGCCGGCCTTGACGCCCTTCTCCTTCACCAGGAAGTCGACGGCGTTGATCATGTCCACGTCGTAGGTGGTGCCGGTGACCTGGATGGCCTCGCTGCCGAGCAGGCCGGTGGCCCACGCCATGGGCAGGGTGAGGATCTTGTCCGCGGTGATCCGGTCCTTGAGCGCGGTGACCATCGGCGAGCCGATGAACTGCGGGATCGCGGCCGTCTTCGGCGCGACCTCGGCGTAGGCGGCCATCGCCTTCTGCGCGTCGTAACCGTGGTCGCGGACGATGGTCTCGATCTTCCTGCCGCAGACGCCGCCGCTCTGGTTGACCTGCTCGAAGTAGAGCTGCTGCGCCTGGGTGAGGCTCTTGCCCAGCGAGGCGTAGGGGCCGGTCAGGTCGGTGAGCAGGCTGAGCGTGATCGTGTCGGCGGTGACGCCGGGGCCGGTCCTGACGCCGTCGCCGCCGGCGGCGGTGGCGGTCGCCTGGCCGCCGCCGGTGGCCTTGCCGCTGGCGCAGGCGGTGGCCGCCAGCCCCAGCGCCAGCAGCGCGGCCAGGACGGCCGTGCGGTTACGGGACATGTGAGCTCCTGGTCTTCGGGGACGGATCCGGTGACGGTGAAGCGGACGGGCGGCGCCCCGGTGACCGGCGGCGCAGGGCGCGCGGCAGGCCGAGCAGGCCGCCCGGGAGGAAGAGGACGACGGCGACGACGGCGGCGCCGTACAGGATGCGGGCGGCCTCGGCGGGGGACAGGCCGCCGCCGGAGCCGGACGGCGACACCAGGGGGATGGCGTCGCCGTAACGGGTCAGCAGCTGCGGCAGCAGGGAGACGAAGACGGCGCCGAGCACCGCGCCGCCCACCGAGCCCAGGCCGCCGATGACGATCATCGCGAGGTAGTCGAGGGAGAGCAGCATGCCGAAGTAGTCGGGCACGGTCCGCTGGAAGATCAGGGCCAGCAGCACGCCGGCCAGGCCGCCGTACATGGACGACAACACGAAGACGCCGGCCCGGTAGCGGGTGACGGGCACGCCCATCACCCCGGCCGCGATCTCGTGGTCGCGGATCGTGTTCAGCGCCCTGCCGGGGCGCCCGCGCAGCACGCCGCGGGCGAACAGCGCCGCTGCCAGCAGCGCCAGGCCGCCCAGGAACCACAGCCGCTCCAGCGCGCCGAACGGCACGTCCAGGACGACCAGCTCCGGCCCGTCGGCGAAGGCGAACCCGAAGACCTCCATCGCCGGCACGGCACGCCCGTTGAACCCGCCGGTGACCGGCCCGGCGTTGAACAGCAGATGCTGCCCGCCGAAGATCAGCGCCAGCGTGGCGATGCCCAGGTAGGCGCCCTTGAGCCGGCCCGCGATCGGGCTGAACAGCCCGCCCGCGACCCCGGCCAGCGCCACCGCCAGCACCGCGGCCACCGGGGTCGGCAGGCCCAGGCCGCCCAGCGACGCGGTGGGCTCGGCGGCCAGGTAGACGTAGGCGTAGGCGCCGACGGCCAGGAAGAACGCGTGGCCCATGGACAGCTGCCCGGTCGCCCCGGTCAGCAGGTTGACGCCGATCGCGCCGATCGCGGCCGCCATCGCGAACAGCCCCGCCTGCAGCCAGAACCCCTCCAGGTAGAACGGCACGGCGACGAAGACGGCCAGGGCCACCAGTGACCCGGCGGTTCTAGACACGGGCCCGCTCCCGCGTCCCGAACAGCCCGGCGGGCCGCAGCAGCAGCACGACGACCATGACGAGGAACGGCGCCACGTCGCCGATCCCGCGGCCGAGGAAGGCCAGGTCGTTCTGGTAGCCGGTGGTCAGGGCCTCGGTGACGCCGACGATCAGGCCGCCGGCCAGCGCGCCCGTGGTGGAGTCCAGGCCGCCGAGTATCGCGGCGGGGAAGGCCTTCAACGCGGCCAGCGAGGAGCCGCGGTCCAGGCCCGGCGTGGGGAAGACGCACAGGAACAGCGCGGCCACCGCGGCCAGCGCCCCGGCCACGGCCCACGCGCTGACCGAGACCCGGCCCAGCCGCACGCCCATGAGCGCGGCCGTCTCGGGGTCCTCGGCGGTGGCCCGCATCGCGACCCCCCACCCGGTGTACTTGAACGCCAGCAGGAACGCCGCGATCAGCACCCCGGCCACGACCAGCGCGACGACCCGGGTCTCGGCGACCGTGACCGGCCCGAGGCGCAGCACCCGCGAGCCCCACGGGTCGCCCATGGCCAGCACCTCGGTGCCGATGCGCCGGGTGAGCTCGGTGGTCAGCACGATGTCCACGCCGATGGTGACGATGGCCAGCACGCTGTGCGAACCGGCCTTCGAGCGGCGGATGACCAGGAACTCCACCAGCGCCCCGATGACCGCCGCCGCCGCGACCCCGGCCAGCAGGGCGGGCCAGAAGCCGAGGTGCGGATGCAGCCGCGCCACCACGTACCCGCCGGCCAGCAGCAGCGAGGCGTGCGCGAAGTTCACCACCTCGGTCGCCTTGAAGATGACGACGAAGCCCAGCGCGATCAGCGCGTAGACGGCCCCCAGCGAGACCCCGTTGACGAGCAGCTCCACAAAAGTGATCACTCCGTCTCCTCCACGCCCAGATACGCGCCGATGACCGCCGGGTCGTTCTGCACCTCGGCGGGCGGCCCGTCGGCGATGCGGCGGCCGAAGTCCAGGACGGTCACCCGGTCGGCCAGCCGCATGACCATGCCCATGTCGTGCTCGACCAGCAGGATGGAGACGCCCAGGCTCTCCCGTACCGACCTGATCAGCCCGGCCATCTCCTGCCGCTCACCGCCGTTCATCCCGGCGACCGGCTCGTCCAGCAGGAGCAGGCGTGGCTCCATGGCCAGGGCCCTGGCCAGCTCGACCCGCTTCTGCACGCCGTACGGGAGCAGCCCGACCGGCGTGTCCAGCACCGCGGCGAGCCCGGCGAAGGCCGCGATCTCGGCGACCCTGGCGGCGTGCGCGCGCTGCTCGCGGCGCGCGCCCGGCAGGCCGAGCCCCGCGGAGACGAACCCGGCCCGGGTGAGCCGGTGGCGGCCCAGCAGCAGGTTGTCCCGCACCGGCTGGTGCGGGGAGAGCGCGATGTTCTGGAACGTGCGGGCGACGCCGAGCGCGGCGATCCGGTGCGGGCGCAGCGCGGTCAGCTCGCTCGCGCCGAACCGGACGCTGCCCGAGGCGGCCCGGCAGACGCCGGACAGCACGTTGAAGCAGGTGGACTTGCCCGCGCCGTTGGGGCCGATGAGCGCGTGCACGGTGCCGGGCGCGACCGTGAAGCCGACGCCGTCCAGCGCCGTCAGTCCGGCGAAGCGGACGGTCACGTCGCGCACCTCCAGAGCGGGCATACCATCCGGTTGGTATGTCGGGGTCACGCGGACCACCTCGACAATCCGGCCCTGGCCTGCGGGGCCGGGGTCCCGTCGGCCACGCCCAGGTAGCGGCGGCGCACCTCGTCGCCGGCGGCCAGTTCGGCCGCGGGCCCGGCCAGCGCGACCGCGCCGACCTCCAGCACGTATGCGTGGGAGGCCAGCGACAGGGCCGTGGCGACGTTCTGCTCGACGAGCAGGATCGAGGTGCCGGCGGCGTTGATCGCCCTGATCGTGGCGGCGATCGCGGCGGCCGCCCGCGGGGCCAGGCCGAGCGTCGGCTCGTCCAGCAGCAGCACCGACGGCTCGGCTATCAGCGCCCGGCCGATGGCCAGCATCTGCTGCTCGCCGCCCGACAGCAGCCCGGCGCGCTGGTGCGCGCGCTCGGCCAGGACCGGGAACAGCTCGCGCACCCGCCGCCCGGCCCGGACGGCGGCCGCGCGCGGCGTGCCCAGTCCGCCGGCCCGCAGGTTCTCCTCCACCGTCATGCGGGCGAACACGCGGCGCCCCTCGGGCACGTGCGTGACGCCGCGCCGCACCACGGCCGCGGCCGGCTGCCCGTCCACCCGCGCCCCGGCCACGCTGACGCCGCCCGCGGCGATCCGGCCCCGGTGGAACCGGAGCGTTCCCGAGACCGCCCGCAGCAACGTCGTCTTCCCGGCGCCGTTCGCGCCCAGCACGGCCACCACCGCCCCGGACGGCACGCTCAGTGACACGCCGTCCAGCGCCCGGACGGGACCGTAGTCCACCACGAGACCGTCCACGCTCAGCTCGGCCATTCGTCTTCCTCACAGGACCCCATGGCGGCCCACCCAAACCGGCGGGCGGGGCCGCCGTCCAGATGCGGCGGCGAAGTCGGGCTCGCTGCCCACCGCGGCCGGGGGCCCGTTGTGCAGCCGCACAACGCGAGGTCACAAAACGCTACAGAGCCTTGTTCTGGAACGGCGGCCGGTGGCAGCCTCGGGGAATGCGTCCCCCTACGGTCGTGGACGAGGACGTCCGCCAGACGTTACGCACCGCAGCCAGGGCACTGCTCGAACGCCTGCCCGAACTGACCGGCGAGCTGGTCGCCAGGACGCGCGGCGGCGACGACGTCTACAGCGCCTGCGTCCCCTACGACGAGCACTGGAAGAGCACCCTCGAAGGCGTGCGCCTGGGCCTGACCGCGATCCTGCAGGAGCCGTCCGAGCGGCGCGACCTGGTCTTCACCCGGTCGATGGCCCAGCGCAGGGCCGAGCAGGGCCTTCCGCTGGAGTCGCTGCTGCGCATGTACCGGCTGGCCGGCCAGGTGACCTGGTCGGCGATCGTGGACCACATGGAACGCGAGCGCCCCGACCGCCTCGACGTCCTGGTCCGCGCCGCCAGCCACGTCTGGCACGCGATCGACCGGCAGTCGCTGGTGGCCTGCGACGTCTACGGCCGGCGCGAGCAGGAGATCCTCGGCCGCAGCAAGGAACGCGTCAACGCGCTGCTGGACGCCCTGCTCGACGGCACCGCCGACGCGGGGGTGGTGCGCGCCGCCGCCGACTCGCTCGGCCTGCCCGAACGCGCCCGCTACGCCGTCGTCACCGTGCGCTTTCCCGGCGGACGCCACCACGACGACGTCCGGCTGCCCGCGACTCTGGGCGCGCTGCGGCTGCTGTGGCGCATGCGCACCGGCCACGAGGTCGCGGTCGTCGCGCTCGGCCGGGCCACCCTGGACGACCTGTGCCAGGAGCTGAGCCTCATCGTCAGCGGCGTGGCCGGCGTCAGCCCCGTCGTCACCGGCCTGGACGAGCTGGGCACCGCGCACGAGCTGGCCTCCCTCGCCATGCGCACCTGCGCCGACGGCGGCCCCGAGATCGCCCGCCTGGACGAGCGCGTGCCGGCCGTGCTGATGATCAGCCGGCCCGGCGTCACCGGCCACCTCGTCGATCAGCACCCTGGCCAGTTGCAGGCGCACGCCCTCGACCACCACGCCCTCGGTCAG
>NZ_JBSFGJ010000512.1:0-6233 GCF_053596515.1 Nonomuraea sp. NPDC001684 | reverse complement strand
GGAGCCGCCCGGTTCTCTTGTTGCCACTACTGCGCATAGCGCAGTACTCTGCTTCGCGTGGATAGCAGCCAATTGCTCAAGGGCGTGCTCGACCTGGCCGTGCTGGCCGTGCTCGCCGAGCGCGACGGCTACGGCTACGACGTCGTGCGCCGGCTCAGGGAGGCGGGCCTGGAAGAGGTGGGCGACGCCTCCGTCTACGGCACGCTGCGCCGCCTGTTCAAGGCCGGCGCGCTCAACTCCTACGTCGTGGCCTCCGACGAGGGCCCCCACCGCAAGTACTACGGGCTCAACGAGGTCGGCCGCACCCTGTACGCCACCTCCGCCAAGCGGTGGGCGTCGTTCGCGGCCACCATGGATTCCCTGCTCAAGGAGGGCCACGCATGACCACGCCGGAACAGTACGCGCAGGCCGTCCGCGACGCCCTGGCCGGTCACCCCGACCGCGAGGAGCTGATCGAGGACCTCGACGACCATCTGGCCGAGATCGCGGCCGAGTCCGACCTGCCGCTGGAGGATCGGCTCGGGCCGCCCGCCGCGTACGCGGAGGAGCTGGTGGCCGCCTACGGAGGGCGTCCCCAGAGCCGCCGGAGTCGCCGTCCGCGGCCCCGCGCGTGGGCGGCGCGGGCGCATGCCGGGCTGCTGCGGCACAAGCCGTACCGGAGCTTCGTGGCCTTCCTGCCCGAGCTGCGGCCCGGCTGGTGGGTGCTGCGCGGCTACCTGCTGGCCATGCTGCTGCTGGCGATCACGGCGCGCGGCGGCGTCGTCCCGGCGAACCTGGCGGAGTGGGCGCTCGTGGCGGTGGCGGTGTGGGTCTCGGTGTGGTTCGGCCGGGCCCGCGGGGGGCGCTTCGCCGCGCTGCTGGCCACGGGCGTCAACCTGGTGGCGGCGCTGGCGCTGCTCGCCGGCATGGCGACGGTCTCCGACCGGGACGACCAGCCGGTCGCGATGGCGGCGCCGGCCGACGTGATGCTGGTCGGCGACGGCCTCGACGTCTACAACATCAAGCCGTACGCCAAGGACGGCAGCCCGCTGACCGACGTCTACCTCTACGACCAGGACGGCAAACCGATCACGGTCAGCCCCGAGGACCACGGGTACATGGTCGACCGGTCCTGCGGCGAGCCGGTGCTCAACCGCTACCCGCTGCCGCTGGTCCAGCAGCAGGAGATGATGGCCGACAACGGCATGCCCACGGCCGCGCCCACCGCGTGCCCGACGGCCTCCACGGCGCCCCTGGCCCCGTCGGCGACGCCCGCGCCGACCGCCACCGCCACCGCCACCGCCACCGCCACCACACCCGTGCCCGAGAAGACGAGGTGATCGGGCACCATCGGTGTCATGAGCTTCGTACCACCCGGCACCGGCTGGCCCGGCGATCCTGCCACCCCTGACACCCCGGTGGCCCACGACCCCGCGGACGTGCGCCGCCTCGCCTCCACCACCGGCACCCTCGCGGAGCTCACGGCCGCGCAGTCCGTCTGCCGCGCCTGCCCGCGTCTGGTGGAGTGGCGCGAGGAAGTGGCGCGCGTGCGGCGGCGCGCGTTCGCGGACGAGACGTACTGGGGCCGTCCCGTCCCCGGGTGGGGGGCCGAGCGGCCGAAGGTGCTGCTGGTCGGCCTGGCGCCGGCGGCCCACGGGGGCAACAGGACGGGCCGCATCTTCACCGGCGACCGCAGCGGCGACTGGCTGTTCGCCTCGCTCCACCGCTGCGGCCTGGCGGCCAAGGAGACCAGCACGTACGCCGGCGACGGCCAGGAGCTCATCGACACCAGGGTGCTGGCGTCGGTGCGCTGCGCGCCTCCGGCCAACAAGCCCACGCCGGAGGAGAAGGCCGCCTGCTTCCCGTGGATGGCGCGGGAGGTGGCGATGGTGGCGGAGAGCGTACGGGCGGTGGTGGCGCTCGGCGGGTTCGCCTGGCAGGCCATGTGGCCCGCGCTCAAGGACGCCGGCTACGAGCTGCCGCGCACCCGCCCCCGCTTCGGCCACGGCGTCGAGGTCGAGGTCCGGCACGGCGCCGCCCCCGTCACCCTGATCGGCTGCTACCACCCCAGCCAGCAGAACACCTTCACCGGCCGCGTCACCGCCCAGATGCTGGACGACGTCTTCCTCCGGGCCAGGTCACTGGCGGTGTGACGCGTCCCACCATCCCCGGGTTGGACTCTCCGGAAGGGCCCGACGTAAGCTTGTGAATGCTTTCACAAGCATTCCACGAGGGATGGGGCCTCAGGATGAACAAGCACATCTTGATCGTCGGCGGCGGTTACGTCGGCCTGTACACCGCGCTAAGACTGCAGCGCAAGCTCCACCGCGAGCTGCGCGGCGGCGAGGCGCGCATCACGATCATCGACCCCCAGTCCTACATGACCTACCAGCCGTTCCTCCCGGAGGCGGCGGCGGGCAACCTCTCGCCCAGGCACATGGTGGCCCCGCTGCGCCGGATCCTCCCCAAGGTGCGCATACTCAACGGCACGGTCACCAAGGTCGACCACGCCGAGCGCGTCGTCACCTTCCAGCCCGCCGAGGGCGAGCCGCGCCAGGTGGCCTACGACGTGATCGTGATGGCCGCCGGGTCGATCTCGCGTACGCTGCCGATCCCCGGGCTGACCGACATCGGCATCGGGTTCAAGACCGTCGGCGAGGCCATCGCGCTGCGCAACCGCGTGCTGCACCTGCTCGACGTGGCAGAGTCGACCGTCGATCCCGAGGTGCGGCGCAGGGCGCTCACGTTCGTGGTGGTCGGAGCCGGCTTCGCGGGCGTGGAGGCGCTGGCCGAGCTGGAGGACATGGCCAAGGACTCCACCCGCTACTACCGCAACATCACCCCGGCCGACCTGCGCTGGGTCCTCGTCGAGGCCACGAACCGGGTGCTGCCCGAGGTCGGCCCCGAGATGGGCAAGTGGACGCTGGAGCAGCTGCGCGAACGCGGCATCGAGGTCAAGCTGGACACCAGGCTGGAGTCGTGCGAGGGCGGCCACGTCGTGCTCAGCGACGGCACCGAGTTCGACGCCGAGACCCTGGTGTGGACGGCTGGCGTCAAGCCGAGCCCGGTCGTCAACGACAGCGACCTGCCCCTGGACGAGCGGGGCCGGATCAAGACCACCGCCGCCCTGACCGTCGCCGGCACCCGCGACGCCTTCGCCGCCGGCGACGCGGCCGGGGTGCCCGACGTGACGAACCCGGGCCAGTACTGCGCCCCCAACGCCCAGCACGCCGTGCGCCAGGCCAAGGTGCTGGCCGACAACATCGTCCGGCACCTGCGGGGCGAGCAACTGGTCGATTACCACCACAAGTATGTCGGATCGGTCGCCGGGCTGGGCCTGCATCAGGGCGTCGCCAATGTCTATGGCGTCAAGCTGCGCGGTTTCCCTGCGTGGTTCATGCACCGCACCTACCATCTGTCGCGGGTGCCGACGCTGAACCGCAAGGTCCGTGTCGTCGTCGACTGGACCCTGGCCCTGTTCTTCAAGCGAGAGACCATCTCGCTGGGTGAGATGGAGCATCCGCGCGACGGGTTCAGGGCCGCGGTGGCGACGACCCGCCGCTAGCCCAGGTACGGCAGCGCCCCGGCGAGCATCGCCGGGGCGTTTTCGGCACCCGTGGACGCAATGCGGAAGGGGTACCACGGGTGGGGCTCTCAGCGGTGACCGTGCTCGGCGTGGACCGGCCCGGCGTGATCGCCGCCGTCACCGGTTCGCTGGCCGACTGCGGCGCGAACATCCAGGACTCGACCATGACGCTGCTCGGCGGGTACGTGGCGATGATGCTGCTGGTCTCCGGCGACCTCGACCCCGCCGAGCTGACCAAGCGGCTCGGCGCGCCCGAGCTGGTGGTCTCCGCCTCGGCGATCGAGGCGCGGCGGCACTTCTGCGACGACGGCGGCGGCCTCGGCTACGTCCTGACCGTGCACGGCCCCGACCGGCCGGGCATCATCTCGGCCGTCAGCGCCGTGCTGGCCGCCGACGGCGGCAACATCACCGGCATGAGCACCCGGCTCACCGGCCGCCTCTACGTGCTCATCGCCGACGTCGAGCTGCCCAAGGACGTCGACGTCGCCGCCCTCATGCGCCGGCTGGCGGCGGTCGGCGCCGGGCTCGACTCGGAGATCACCTTCCGTCCCGTCGAGCCGGACCTGCTGTGACGGGCGCCAGAGGCACCCCGCGCCAGGTGCTCGGCGCGCCGCACCCGGCGCTGTCGGCCAGGGCCGAGCCGGTCGACCCGGCGGCCCCCGAGACCGTGCGGGCCGCGGCCGACCTGCTCGCCACCCTGCGCGGCGAGACGGCCATGACGGGGCTGGCCGCCCCGCAGATCGGCCTGAGGTGGCGGCTGATCGCCTTCAACGCCTGGGCCCACCCCCGGGCCCGGTCATGGGCCGGGGAGCTTGTCCTGGTCAACCCTCGCCTCACGAGCGCCTCCCACTGGGACGGCGGGCGCGAGGGGTGCGCGTCCATCGCGGGGCTCATGGCCGACGTGCGCCGGGCGACGCGTATCACCGTACATGGGCATTTGCCAGGCACAGGGGAGCCGGTCGTCATCGAGGCGGACGCCTTCGAGGCCCGCTGCATTCAGCACCAACTGGACCATCTGGACGGTCTACTCTTCTTGGACAGAGTGCCAGGGGCGCTATCACTTCACCGCAGACTTCACAGTTGTGACGCCTGATGCGAAGTTGTGCTCCTCGGAAGCATGGTCCGTTTCGTATGATTGCGGCGCCCCCGTAGCCCAATGGCAGAGGCAAACCCCTTAAAAGGGTTGTAGTGCGGGTTCGAATCCCGCCGGGGGCACCATTCTTAAGTGTCCCCGACCTGGGGTTTTCTCCGAGTGAAGCGTCTTGTCGCATCCGGTGGTTCACTACTGCTGTCAACCCGTCACACAATGCTTCCAGTCGTTTGCCGGGAAGACCCGGTCTGGTGAGGCATCCGGAAGATTCCGTTTTCATCACGAAACCCAACAGAAGCCGGTTTCCATTGGTTGCGACGCAGTTACTCGCCGCCCGGCCGCCGGCCCCGGACGGCCGTCCCGGCCTCGGGAACTCGTGCGAGGTCACGTTCGTTGTCTCGCTGCCGAAGTCCCCCCCGACGAACTTCGATCTGAGCGTGAGTTGACCTAGGTGCCGCCAGGCCCCGTAGGCTCGGCGCCACAGGAGGCAGCGATGGAGAGCAAGAACCCCGTATTCGGCAGGGCGCGCCAGCAGCGCGCGGGTTGGGCCGGCCCGGCCCCGTCACCCGACACCCTGCGGAACATGTACGACGCCCCGTCGTACGCACCCCCGGCCCCGCCCGCCTACCGGGCGATGACCCTCGACGACGTCGTCGTCCGGGGCTTCCTCACCCTCGGCGCGCTCGTCGTGGCCGCCGCCGCGACGTGGGTGCTCAACGTCCCCCCGATGGTGGCCGTCGGCGCCGCCGTCGTGGCCCTCATCCTCGGCCTGATCGCCTCGTTCACCCAGAGCACCAACCCGGCGCTCATCCTGGGCTACGCGGTGTTCGAGGGCGTCTTCCTCGGCAAGATCAGCCAGCTGTTCGAGGGCGCCATCAGCGGCATCGTCTTCCAGGCGGTGCTCGGCACGGCCTTCGCCTTCGGCGCGGTGCTGACCGTCTACTCGCTGCGGGTCGTCCGCGTCACCCCCAAGCTGGTCAAGTACGGCATGGCGGCCGCCATCGCGGTGGTCGGGCTGGTGCTGGTCAACCTGCTGGTCGGCATCTTCAACGGCGTCGGGCTCGGCCTGCGCACCGACAGCCCGCTCGGCTACATCTTCAGCATCGTCATGATCCTGATCGGCTGCTTCTTCCTGCTCCTCGACTTCGACTCGATCGAGCAGGGCGTGCGTCAGGGCGTTCCGGACAAGTTCGCCTGGCAGTGCGCGTTCGGCCTCATGCTGAGCCTGGTCTGGATCTACCTTGAGGTGCTCCGCCTCATCAGCTATTTCACCGGCGACGACTGATCGTTCATCTCCTGGGGGCCTCGCCGTAACCGGCGGGGCCCTCTCTTTGTGCGACCGGAAATCTACCTGCCGTCACAGAATGATGCCTGGCCGGGGGGTTGCCATTCGCAGCGCGGTGTTGCAGTGTCGAGCAAAGGACCTTAATCCGCGGAGGTGCCCATGTCCTTGAACCACTCACCGGAGACGCAGACGAAGCTCATCGCAAGGGTCCCCACGATAACGGGACGCGAACTCCCCGAGTGGTTCCAAGCCATCGACAACGGCCCATCCTTCCTGAGGTGCGACGAGCGGGC
>NZ_JBSFGJ010000511.1:0-6235 GCF_053596515.1 Nonomuraea sp. NPDC001684 | reverse complement strand
GCCTCGATGGCCGGGGTGATCTGCGGCAGCGCCGCGGCGACCGCGGCGGGGACGGTGGCGTCGGCCGCGTTCATGGTCGCGGCGAGCTCGGCCACGCTCATGGTGTCGATGCCCGCGAAGCGCGGGTCGGCCGATTCCGTGGTCAGTTCTGAGAGGTTCACCGCTTGCCTCGGGTTCTGGGGTCGAGAGTGTCACGCAGGCCGTCGCCGAGCAGGTTCAGGCCCACCACCAGCAGCACGACGACCGCGCCCGGCGCGATCAGCGTCCAGGGGGCGACGAACACCAGGCTGCGCGCCTCGAAGATCATCGAGCCCAGCGAGGGGGCGGGCGGCGGCGTGCCCAGGCCGAGGAAGCTCAGCGACGCCTCGGTCAGCACCGCCCACGACAACGACAGCGCCACCTGGATGACGATGATCGAGGTGATGTTGGGCAGCACGTGCCTGAGCATGATCTGCCAGCGGCTCTGGCCGGTGGAGACCGCGGCCTTGACGTACTCGATCTCCCGCAGGGAGAGCACGGGGCCGCGCGTGACACGGATGAAGATGGGGACGTACACGATCGCGATGGCGACGGCGACCGTGAACCAGTTGCGGTCCAGCACCGAGGCCAGCGAGAGCGCGAGCAGCAGCGGCGGGAACGCGAACAGCACGTTCGTCACGCCGCCGATGGCGCCGTCGGCGAAGCCGCGGTAGAAACCGGACACCAGGCCGCCCAGCGTGCCGACCACGGTGGCGAAGGCCACCGCGACCACCGCGATGAGCGCCGAGTTGCCGACCCCGGCCGCCACCCGGGAGAAGACGTCCCGGCCGAACTGGTCGGTGCCGAACAGGTGCGTCCCGGACGGCGACAGGAACCGCTCGGGCGGGTTCTGGGCGATCGGGTCGTAGGGGAGCAGCCCGGCGTACGACAGCGCCGCCACCACGGCCAGCACCAGCAGCACGATCGTGCCCGCCAGCATGGCGGGGCTCCTGCGCAGCGCGGTCACGACGCCCTCACCCGCGGGTCGATGATCCGGTACAGCCCGTCGGTCAGCAGGTTGACCAGCACGAACGCCAGCGCGATGACCAGGACCGTGCTCTGCACGACCGCATACTCCTTCTGCTGGATGCCGAGCAGCACCTGCCGGCCCACGCCGGGCACGGAGAAGATCTGCTCGACCACGACCGCGCCGCCGAGCAGGTAGCCGAACTGCAGCCCCGTCATCGTCACGATCGGCACCAGCGCGTTGCCCAGCACGTGCCGGACCTGCAGGCGGCGCGGCGGCACGCCCTTGGCGCGGGCGGTGCGCACGAAGTCCTCCGAGCGCACCTCCAGCACCGCCGTACGGGTGGTGCGCAGGATCGGCGCGGCGATGCCGAAGCCGAGCACGAGCGCGGGCAGGAACATCTGCTGCAGGTTGAGCAGCGGGTCCTCGGCGAGCGTGGCGAAGCCCTGGCCGTTGGGGTTGAAGCCGAACGACGCCGCGAAGATCGACAGCAGCGTCGTGGCCAGCAGGAACGCCGGGACCGACAGCCCGGCCAGGCTCACGACCTGGCCGAAGGCGTCCCGCGGCGAGTTCGTCCTGGACGCCGACAACATGCCGAGCGGCACGCCCAGCAGCAGCGCCAGCACGATCGAGAACACCGCCAGCTCGAACGTCACCGGCAGCGAGTGCAGCGTCATCTCCAGCACGCCCTGCTGCGAGCGGGCCGAGTAGCCGAAGTTGCCGGTGAGCATGTTGCCCAGCCAGGAGAAGAACTGCGTGACCGGCGACTGGTCCAGCCCGTAGTACTGCTCCAGGGCCACGCGCTGCGCCGGGGTGAGGGCAGCCGCCTCCGTGCCGAGCCCCGCGGTGATCTGGTCGCCCGGGATCGCCCGGAGCATGACGAAGACGAACACGGCCACCCCGAACAGGGTGCCGATCGTCGAGGCCACGCGCCGGACGGCCCGGCCTGCGAGGATCCGGCGCATCAGGCGACGGACGTCGTGCGCAGGTACTGCAGCGACCCGCTGACCATCGGTACGAACCCGGACACGTTGGAGGTGGTGCCGGTGTAGGTGTAGCTGGTGAACAGCCAGATCCAGGGCGCGTTGGCCTCCAGCTCGGCCGAGACCTTCTCGTAGATCGCCTTGCGGGCGGCCGGGTCGGTCGTGGCCTTGCCTTCGGCGAACAGCTTGTCCAGCTCCGGCGAGCTGTACCCGGCGACCTTGTTCAGGTTGCCCTTGCTGGTGAAGTAGCGGCCGTAGGAGCCGTCGGGGTCCGGACGCCCGCCGTTGAGCGCGACGGCCGCGTCGAAGTCGGCCGCCACCCAGCGGTCCACGAACGCGCCGGACTCCAGCACCTCCAGGTCCAGGGTGATCTTCGCCTCGGCGAGCTGCGCCTTGAGGTTCTGGGCCTCGTTCACGGAGGTGGCGTACTCGCCCTGGGAGACGATGGCCTTGACCGTCACGCCGCCGGACTTGCCCGCCTTGCCGAGGTATTCGGCGGCCTTGGCCAGGTCGCGGGCCGGGCAGGGACGCTTGGCCGGGTCGGACTTGAAGGCCGGGGCGGTGATCGGCCCGGTCACCTCGCCCTCGCCGAGCGCGGCGGTGTCGAGCACCTGCTTGCGGTCGATCGCGCACTGGATCGCCAGGCGCACGTTGACGTCCTTGAGGTCGCCGCGCTGGGCGTTGAGCTGGAGGGCGTGGTAGCTGAGCTGCGGCGTCTTGGTGACGGTGATCGTGCCGCCGCCCTGCGCGGTCTGGGCGACCAGCGGGTCGTTGAAGACCGCGAGCTGCACGTTGCCCGACTGCATGGCCGAGACGATGGACGACTCGTCCGGGATCACCCGGAACTCGACGCTGCCCACCTTCGGCTTCTCGGCGCCCCAGTACTTGTCGTTCCTGGCCAGCGTCAGCGACTGGCTCGGGACGCGCTTGCCCAGCGTGAACGGGCCGGTGCCGTTGGGGGTGGCGTTGAGCTTCTCCTCGGTGTCGTCGGAGGAGAGCATCGCCATGTTGACGGTGGCCAGGTTCGCCGGGAGCGCGGCGTCGGGGCCGGTCAGCTCCAGCACCACCGTGCTCTCGTCGGGGGCCTCGACGGACTTCACCGACGCCAGCGACGCCCGCGCCACGGCCGCCGTCTTCTCGTCCATGATCTTCTCCAGGGACGCCTTGACGTCCTTGGAGTCGAAGGCGCTGCCGTCGCCGAAGGTCACGCCCTTGCGCAGGGTGAGGGTCAGCTTCTTGCCGTCCTCGGACGCCTGCCACGACTCGGCCAGGCCCGGCACGACGTTCAGGTCCTTGTCGAACTCGGTGAGGGTGCCGTAGATGTTCTGCAACACGTTCACGGCCGTGAACTGGGTGGCCTTCCACGGGAAGAGCGTGTCGGGGTCGGAGGTCACGCCGACGACCAGGGCGCCGCCGGACTTGCCCGTGGCGCCGGTGCTGGTCGCGGGCCCGGAAGATGATGAACAGGAGGTCAGGGCGATGGACAGCACTGCGGCGGCGCCGATCGCGGAGAGCGCGCCACGGGGCATGTGGTCTCCTCAGGGGCAGTAGGTCATAAAATTACGCAGACCCTACCACTGGTGTACTAAATTTCCTCAACAGGGATGGATGACGAATGGTCGAGGACGACGGAAGCCTGCTGATCCGCATCCGTGCGGCCATGCCCGCATTACGGCCGTCGGAGCGGCGCATCGCCGAGACGTTCACCGGCGACCCGGCCGCCGCCGCGAACCTGTCCATCGCCGAGCTGGCCGCCCGCTGCGCCACCTCGACGACCTCGGTCGTGCGCTTCTACCAGCGCATGGGATACGCCCACTTCAAGGACTTCCGGATCGACCTGACCAGGGCCGCCGCCCGGGAGGAGCTGACCACGTCGAGCCTGCCGGAGGTGTCGGGCGACATCGATCGCCACGACAGCCTGGAGGGCATCGTCTCCAAGGTCGCCACCAACGAGACGCTGTCCATCGCCGACACGGCCCGTTCCCTGGACATGGGGGCCCTGGGCCGGGCGGTCGCCCTGCTGCTGGCCGCGCGCCGGATCGACACCTTCGGCGTGGGCGCGAGCGCGCTGGTCGGCCTCGACCTGCAGCAGAAGCTCTCGCGCATCGGGCGTACCGCGATCAACTGGCACGACGCCCACTCGGCCTGGACGTCGGCGGCCACGCTCGACGCCGGCTGCGTGGCCGTCGCGGTCTCGCACACCGGCGCGACCGTGGACACGGTCGAGTTCCTGGCCATCGCCCGCCGGTCGGGCGCGGCCACGGTGGCGATCACGAACTTCCGCGACTCGCCGCTGGCCGCCACCGCCGACGTGACGCTGACGACGGCCGCCCGCGAGACCCAGTTCCGCTCCGGCGCGCTCGGCAGCCGCATCGCCCAGCTCATGGTCGTCGACTGTCTGTTCACCGGCGTGGCCGCGGCCAGTTACGACGAGTCGATGGCGGCCCTGCGCAACACCTATGCGGTCGTCCACGACCGGACGGTGCACAAGCGGGGGTGAACCGGCCTGACCAGCATGGAAGTCTTTCTTTGGCGGCACGTGAACCTAGTGACAAAAAGTGATGACACGGCTACTTTAGGTTGACATTCTGGTGGTGAGGCATCGTCTACCAGGAGAGACACCACATGCAGCTGATCACCCGTGCCGACTGGCACGCCAAGAAGCCCACCACCAGTTACACCCGGCTGGCGTCCACCAGGGGCGTCAAGATCCACTACACCGGCGGGAAGGTGCCCTCCGACCTGCCGGACGCCGACAACCACGACAAGTGCGTCGACCTGGTCAGGGACATCCAGCGCATGCACATGTCCGGCGGGCGCGGCGAGACCTACATCGACCTCGGCTACAACATGGTGTGCTGCCCGCACCGGCGCACCTTCATGGGCCGGGGTCCGCACGTCCTGCCCGCCGCCAACGGCCCGGGGCTCAACTCCGGCCACTACGCCGTGCTCGCCCTCCTCGGCAACACCGGGTTCACCGAACCGAACGACGACCTGCTCAACGCCCTCGTCGACGCCATCGAGTACCTGCGCGAGCACGGCGATGCCGGCGACGAGGTCAAGGGCCACCGGGACGGCTACGACACCGACTGCCCCGGCGACCCGCTCTACCACTGGGTGCGAGGGGGCGCCGAACGCCCCTGAGCCGCATGCGTCCCCGAGGACACCCCGCGAGCGGCGGCCGCCACGGACGTCCATGGCGGCCTCGACGGCCACCGCGTGCGCGATGAGAGGCGGGGCGCTAGACCAGCCGGCCCACGTGGGCGAGTGCCTGCTTGAGCAGCACGCCCTGGCCGCCGGTCATCTCCTGCTGCACGGCCGGCGAGGACGCCTCCTCCGGGGTGAACCAGACCAGGTCCAGGGCGTCCTGCCGGGGCCGGCAGTCACCGGCCACGGGCACGATGTAGGCCAGCGACACCGCGTGCTGGCGCGGGTCGTGGTACGGCGTGACGCCCGGCGTCGGGAAGTACTCCGCGACCGTGAAGGGCTGCGGCGAGACGGGGATGCGCGGAAGGGCCACCGGCCCGAGGTCCTTCTCCAGGTGGCGCAGCAGCGCGTCGCGGACGCGCTCGTGGAGCAGCACCCGCCCCGAGACCAGCGCCCGGCTGACCGTGCCGTCCGCCGCGATCCGCAGCAGCAGGCCCACGCGGGTCACGACGCCGGTCTCGTCGACGCGTACCGGCACGGCGTCGATGTAGAGGATCGGCAACTGGCCGCGCACCGACTCCAGCTCTTCGGGTGCCAGCCATCCAGGCGCGGTTTCGGTCTTTTCGGTCATCTGCCGATCGTATGCCCCCCGCCGCCACTGACAGCGTAAGCCCCACCGACCGATCCCCGGACGGGGTCAGGCCCGCCTGGCCGGCCTGCTCCTGCCCGCGATCCAGGACGCCGTGCAGACGACCAGCACGATGCCCATGAACGGCAGGTACTCGGCGACTCTTCTCATGACAGATCACGCTCCGCTCTCGACTTGGCGAGCCGCCGGCGTTGCGGCTCGACGGTGTACCGGGGGTCGCACGCCGAGGCCGTCCCGGCGTGGAAGATCCCGAACCGGGTGCACACCGACCCGGCCAGCAGGGCCGCCCCCGCGGCCACCGCCGCGACCCTGCTGCGCGCGCCCAGGCCCTGACCGAGCAGGGCGCCCGCGACCGACAGCGCCTGGCCCGTCCTGAGCAGGCGGCTGCGCCGCAGCGGCTCGGCGGTCAGGCCCATCCGGCGTTCCATGCGGACGGCCGCCGCGCACTCCAGGGCCGCCCCCAGCAGCGCC
>NZ_JBSFGJ010000510.1:0-6235 GCF_053596515.1 Nonomuraea sp. NPDC001684 | reverse complement strand
CCGCCTTGCCCTGGAAGAACAGCTGCGCGCCCTCGTTGTCGTTGGCGGCGTTGGCGCTGCTGTTGACGCACTTATGGTCGTGCAGCTGGGCCACGTAGCCGAGCGCGCGTTCCCAGGCGGGGTCGGTCATGGGGGCCCTGCCCGACAGCACGTCCTGGTAGGACTGCTCGCCGACGACCCGGGAGACCAGGTGGGACAACCAGTTGCCGGCGGCCCACAGATCCTTGTTGCCCGAGGCGATCGGGGTGACGCCCTTGGCGTTGAGCGTGTCGCAGGCCGTGAGCAGCTCCTCGAACGTCTTGGGCGGCTGCACGCCGGCGTCGGCCAGGATCTTGGTGTTGTACCAGAGGACGTTGGTGACATCGGCCGCGAACGGCACCATGACCGTCTTGCCGTCGACCGTGGTGCGCTTGTACGCCTCGTCCGGGATGAGGCCCTTGAGGGGGCCTGTGGTGACTTGAGAGGAGATGTCGGCGGCGAAGCCGTCCTTGACCCGGGTGCGCAGGCGGTCGCCGGCCCACTCGAAGTAGACGTCGGGCGCCTGCCGGCCGTTGAGCAGGTTCTGCAGGCCGATGGTCTGGTAGAGGTCGTCCTCCTGGAAGTTGAGCTCGACCTTGGCGCCCGGGTGTGCCTTCTCGTACTGGGCCGCGACGTCCTTCCACACCTTGATCTGCTCCTCGCCGGGGGAGCTCATCGCGATCCGTAACACTTTGTCGGTGGCCGCGCTCTGCCCGCCGCCACCGCAGGCCGACACCAGCAGCATCAGGGCGAGCGCCCCGGCCGTCCTGTTCACCATGAGAACTCCTCAAGACAGTCGCCGAACACCCGCTTGGGTGCGGGGCGACGGGGGTGCGGTCGTACGTTTCGACGAGCGGTGGCCAGCAGCGCCAGCGCGCCCCGCTCGAACTCCTCCAGCCAGGGCCGGGCCTCGGCCACCAGCGCGCAGCCGGTAGGCGGCCAGATCCGCGCCGTCCCCGACGACGTCGGCCAGGGCCCGCTCCCAGCTCTCCTCCGGGTCGTAGCCCTCCGGGTCGCGCAGGTAGTCGGCGACCGTGGCGAAGGCGATCTTCGATGACTCGTAGAGCTCCATGCCGTTGGCCACGACACCGGTGGCGAACCGGTACAGGTGCCGGTCCCTGCCCCGGTACGGGCCGATGTGCAGCTTGTGACCCATCGCGACGTCGTTGACCGGGTAGTTGTCCCAGTAGAGCGGGGCCCGGTTCAGCGCGCGGGCGACGGCCGCGGCGTCGGCCAGGTCGATGGTGGCCGAGCAGATGCTCCGGCCGGTCCAGAACAGGTCGATCCGGGCGTCGATCAGGCCGAGGGCCCGGACGTACGGGTCGTCGCCGGCGGCCCCGGCCTCCATGGCCCGCTCGAACGCCACGCACAACGCCTGGACGTCGCCGGCCTCCCGCCACGACGGCCGGTCGGCCTTGGGGGCGTGGACGTAGGTGTTCATGCCCCGGGCGCCGAGGAAGCCGAGCAGGTCGAGCCGCTGCTCGTGACTCCATGGACGGCCGTAGAACCCTTCGATGACCCCGCGGACCGCAAAGCCTGCTGACTTCATGAAGACAGTAAAGAGTCTTTATCCCATCTAGGCAAGAGTCTTTACCAGACTTCTCGAACGGGAGGACACGGTCGTGTTCATGGGCATGACGGCCGCCGAGTGGCGAATCCGGCTCGCAGCCGCCGCTCCACCGCCTCGGACGTCGCGCCGAGGCGGTCCAGCCCGTGCAGGGCCGACCCCACGATCGGCGGCGCGTCCAGCACCCGGACGTCCACCCCGGGCAGCCCCTTGCCGATCCGGGCCAGCAGCCGGGCGTCCCGGCCGGCCAGCACCCCGCCCCCGAGCACGACGGGCACGCTCACCCCGCCCCAGTCCAGCCGCTCGATCGCCGCGCCCGCCCAGGCCGCGACCTCGTCGCCCAGACGCTCCACCAGCGACACGGCGACGGCGTCCCCTGCCGCCGCCACCTCGAACAGCACCGGCACCAGCTCGTGCAGCCGCTCCTCGGGCAGGTGCCCGAGGTGGAACCCCACGCACACCGAGGTGACGTCCGGCAGGCCGAAGCGGGCGGCCACGGCCTGGCGCAGCAGGGTGCGCGGGCCGCGGCCGTCCTCGTCGCGCACGGCCCACCACAGCACCTCCTCGCCCAGCCATTCCCCGCCGCCCCAGTCGCCCGAGCGCCGGCCCAGCGCCGGCCACCGGGCGACCTGGCCGCCGGGGCCGCGCGCCACGCAGTTCATTCCGCCGCCGCACACCACCGCCACGCCGTACGGCACGTCCGCCCCCGCCCGCAGGATCGCGAAGGTGTCGTTGTCCACGACGACCTGGGGCGCCCACTCCCGCGCCTCGACGGCCCGCTGCAGGATCTCCTGCTCGACCGGCAGGTCACAGTGCGCCAGGAACGCCGACACCCGAGAGGCCACGAACCCGCGGCGGCCGCCGTCCGGAGGCGGGTCCGCCCGCCGTACGGCCGCCGCCACGAGGTCGGCGAGCAGGCCGATCGCGGCGGGAAGCCGCGGCCCGTGCGGCTGGAACCCGCCGCCGCGCACCCAGGCGAGCAACTCGCCGTCGGCGCCGACCAGCGCCACGTCGGTCTTGCTGTTGCCCGCGTCGATCGCCAGGACCGCGGGCCCGGTCACGAGGCCCAGACCTGGTGGGCCGCCAGCAGCCGGTCGGCCAGCCCCTGCGCCAGGTCGTACTGCCCCACCAGCGGATGGGCCAGCAGCGCCGCCTCCACGTGCGCCCGATCAGGGCGGGACGCCGCCCGCACCGCCAGCTCCTCGTACGCGCTGACGTGCGCGATCAGCCCCGCCTGCAAGGGCTCCACCGCCGGCACGGCCAGCGGGACGGCCCCGGCGGCGGTGATCCGCGCCGGCGTCTCGATCACCGCCGAGGCGGGCAGGAAGGGCAGGGTCCCCTCGTTGCGGACGTTGACCACCTGCACATCCCCCCGGTCATGGAGCAGCGAGGCGAGCAGGTCGACCGCGGCCGTCGAGTAGAACGCGCCGCCCCGCTGCTCCAGGAGCTCCGGCTTGTCGTCCAGCGCCGGGTACATCTCCAGCAGCCGCCGCTCCAGCTCCAGCACCTCCTGCGCCCGCGTCGGACGCCCGAGCTGCTCGGCCACCACCTGGTCGTGGGCGTAGTAGAAGCGCAGGTAGTAGGAGGGCACGACGCCCAGAGCGGTGATCAGCCCGGCGGGCAGCTCGCACTCGGCGGCCAGCTCGGCGACGTGCCGCTCGATCAGCCCCGGCAGCACGTCGACCCCGTCCACCCACGCCGAATGCTCCCACGACAGGTGATTGAGCCCGACATGTCCCAGCGTGAGCTCCGCGGGCGCGCAGCCGTGCAGCCGGGCGAACAGCCGCTGGAACCCGATGGCCACGTTGCACAGGCCGACGGCGCGATGACCGGCGTCGAGCAGGGCGCGGGTGACCAGCCCGACGGGGTTGGTGAAGTCGATCAGCCAGGCGCCGGGGGCGAGGACGCGGACCCGGTCGGCGATGCGCAACACTTCGGGGATCGTCCGCAGGGCCTTGGCCAGGCCGCCCGCGCCGGTGGTCTCCTGGCCGACGCAGCCGCACTCCAGCGGCCAGGTCTCGTCGCCGTGCCGCGCTCGCTGGCCGCCGACGCGTAACTGCAGCAGCACGGCGTCCGCGCCTTCGACCGCCTCGTCCAGGCCGGTGGTGAGTCGGACGCGTCCGGCCCTGCCGCGCAGCATGCGGGTGGCCAGGCCGCCGACGACGGCGAGGCGTTCCTCGTCGGGGTCCATGAGGACGAGTTCGTCCAGCTCCAGGGCGGCCAGGCCGCCGGCCAGCTCGGGGGTGTAGGTCGAGCCGCCGCCGACGACGGTGACCTTCATCGGGTCTCCGCCCCGGACCCGGCGGCCTTGGCCGCCGCGGAAGCCTTGGCCGCGGCCGAGATGCGGCGGGTGGCGACCGACTCCCTCAGCAGACGCGTGCCGTGGGCCAGGCCGCCGGTCAGCACGGGCGCGTTGCCCAGCGCCGAGACCTCGACGGCGGGCGGGTGGCGCAGCATGCCCGCCAGCGCGGCGCCGATCTCCGGCAGGATGCTCGCGCAGGCCAGCCCGATGCCCCCGCCGAGCACGACCAGCTCGACGTCGGCGACCCGGGAGATGGTGGCGATCCGCGACGCGATCCGCCGGGCCTCCTCGGCGACGATGGCCGAGGCCAGCCCGTCCCCCCGGGACGCGGCGGCGAAGATGGCCTCCGGCGTGGCGTCGAGCCGCAGCGTGGTGTCGCCGTCGCGCAGACCTGCCGCGATCCAGGCGCGGGCCCATTTCATCAGCGCGTCCCCCGAGGGGCTGTCGGGCAGCTCGTCCTCGCCGGGGGCCGGGTCGTCGACCTCGCCGGCGGCCCCCCGATGCCCTCGATGGGCCCGGTCGCCCAGGATCAGCCCGGCCCCGACGCCGGCGCCGATGGACAGGAACGCGAAGTCGGCGACCCCACGCCCGGCGCCCAGGGCGTGCTCGCCGATCACCGCCAGGTTGACGTCGGTCTCGACCTCGGCCGGCACGCCGAGCGCGGCCTCCAGCCCGGACCGGATCGCCATGCCCTCCAGCGCGGGCCGGTTGCTCTGCCGGATGACCCCCTCCTCGGGATCCACCACGCCCGGCACCCCGGCCGCGACCAGCTCGATCCCCCCGCCGCCCGCCGCCGGGCCGCCGGGGGACAGGGTGTCGCGGACGGCCACGGCGGCGCGCAGGATCGTCGCCGGGTCGGAGTCGTCGATGCGTTCGTCGTGCCTGGCCAGCATCGTGCCGCGCAGGTCGCACAGCGCGCCGCGGACGAAGCGGGTGCCGATGTCCAGGGCCAGGACGTGGGCCAGCGTGTGGACCGGCTCGAAGTAGACGGCGCCGTAATGCATCTCGCCGGGCGGTTCGGCCTGGCGGACCAGGCCGGCGGAGGCGAGCAGGTCGAGGGCGTTGGCCACCGTCGGCTTGGTCATGCCGGTGCGGCGGCTCACCTCGGCCCGTGAGATCGGCGGGTCGGCTCGAATGGCCTCCAGGACCACGGACGCGTTGATCTCGCGCAGGGTGGTGAGCGTCGCATGCTGGGACATGGCCCGAATTCTAGTAAAGACTCTTGCCCGGATGCAATAAAGACTCTTTACTGTATCTCGCAGCCCCCTCATCCGGAGGAACCCCATGGCACGACTCCAGAACCTCCTGCTCGCCGCGACCGTCGCGCTCGGCGCGGGACCGGCCGTCACCGCCGCACCCGCCTCGGCCGCCACGGTCGTCGACCCCTTCGTCCTCCAGGTCGGCGCCACGCTGCCGGCTCCGCAAGGCAGGATCGCCGCACTCGCGGCCGGCCCCGGCGGCGTCGTCGCCGCCGCCCACGACAAGGGCCTGGCCCGGTACGCCGCCGGCGCCTGGACCTCCCTGTCGGCCACCGCCGCCCACAAGGTCGTCTGGCGCGGCGACGACCTCGTCGCCCTCACCGCCGGCGGCCTGCTGACGATCAGGAACGCGGCGAAGGCCGGCCAGAAGGCGGGGGAGGGCGACGAGGTCGCCAAGGGCGCCGATCGGCTGCCGCCGGGCGTCGATCCGGCCACGGCCCTGCTGCTCGGCGGCGACGACGTGATCCTCGTCCAAGGCGACCGCCTCTACCGCAAGGGGCCCGGCGGCTCGTGGCGTCCCGACCGGCTGCCCGGACAGGCCACCGCCGCCGCCCGCGCCGCATCCGGGGCCGTCGCCGTCGCCATCGCCACCGGCGTCTTCGAGCACACCGGCCGGTCGTGGGCCCAGATCTCACCCGCCCCCGGCACCACCCACCTGGCCTACGACTCCAAGGGCCGCCTCTGGCTGGCCGGCCCCACCGGCCTCACGCTGCGGGACGGCGCCACGCTCAAGCAGTACGGCCCCGCCGAAGGGCTGCCCATGCTCGGCTTCACCGCGATCGCCCCCGGCGCCGGCGGCGACGTCTGGCTCGGCACGGCCAAGGGCGCCGTGCACTTCGACGGCGTCACCTGGGAGTACCGGCAGGGCCGCCGCTGGCTGCCCGACGACGCGGTCGCCGCGATCACCGTGGACGGGAACGCCAACGCCTACTTCGGCACCGCCACGGCCGCCGGCGTCATCGAGGCCCGCCGGACCACGCTGGCGGAGAAGGCGGCCGTCTACGAGCAGGCCATCGACGCCCGGCACAAGCGCACCCCGTACGGCTTCGTCGAGGGCATCGGGCTGGCCAGGCCGGGCGACCTGACCCA